>JANXOO010000896.1 GCA_025353525.1 Schlesneria sp.
GATCGAAGCCTGTTTGTTGCTGCGCGAGTATTTGCTACGCGGAATGGCGCGACGAGTCCTGATTCTGGTTCCTGCACCCCTGGTCACGCAGTGGCATGAAGAACTGGGAAGCAAATTTGATTTGCAATTCACCGTTCCCAAAGGTGTCGCAGCCGATCAGGATGACTTCTGGGCGCAAAACGACCGCGTCCTGGCGTCACTGGCGTTCGTCAAAAACAAGAAGCGGTCGGCTCTGGTGACCGCTCATCCCTGGGACCTTGTGATTGTTGATGAAGCCCATCACTGCAAGAACCGCGCGACTTTGAACTGGCAGTTGATCAACGGACTGCAACGTAAGTTCATGTTCCTGCTTTCTGCGACTCCCGTGCAAAATAATCTTCTGGAACTTTACAACTTGTTGACGCTGCTGGCTCCAGGACATCTGCGAACCGAAGCCGACTTCAAGAAGCAGTACGTGAAGCGGGGCAATCCACGCGATCCGCTCAATCGGGAACGGCTACGGTCGTTGCTTGGTGAGGTCATGGTCCGCAATACGCGAAGCCTGGTGCAACTGAACCTGCCACCCCGATACGCTCAGACTGTTCCGGCCAGGCCCGAGGGGGCTGAAGCCGAATTGTACCGCAAGCTGACTGCGTTTTTGCGAACGCGAGGTGGCGGTCAGCCGGTCGACATGGAAGCGACCGATGAATCTGCAGCAGATCCGTCGTACATCGCCGATCCCGTGGCGGATGGAAACGGTTCAACCGATGTCGCACCGAAGGCCGTTTCGCGGTTGCACCTGAGTGGTCTGCTTGCCGCACAGGGAAGTCACCCTGTTGCCGTCGCAGCGTCTTTGGAACGAATCGCAGCGACCGATCCAGAAGCGCATGCTCTGATGGAATTGGCGATGGCAGTCGATGTGTCTGCAAAAGACGTTCGGTTGCTGCAACTGGTGCATCAGTCACAGGGGCACAAAATGTTGATCTTCATCAACTTTCGCCGGACGCTGTCGCATCTCGAACGATTGTTCAAAACTAATGGGTTGACGTTTTCTGTATTCTCGGGCGAGCAGACTGCTCCGGAAAAAGACGAGGCCGTCGCGGCGTTTCGTGATCGTGTGCCGATCATGCTGTGTACAGAATCGGGGGGCGAAGGACGCAATTTGCAGTTCGCCGACACTTTGATCAACTACGATCTTCCGTGGAACCCGATGAAGATCGAACAGCGGATCGGTCGTGTCCACCGCTATGGGCAAACCCGTGAAGTCTTTATTTTCAATCTCTGCACATCGGGTTCGCTGGAAGACCGGATTCTGAACGTACTCAACGCAAAGATTCGCATGTTCGAACTGGTCGTGGGCGAAGTCGGCTCGATCCTTGGCAATCTGGAGGACGGCGATCAGTTCGAGTCGCTGGTGTTTAACCTTTGGCTCAAGTCTCGCGACGACGACGAACTGGAGCAATCGTTCACGACTCTGGGCGATTCGTTGCTCGAAGCTCAGGAACAGTATGTACACGCAAAAGAATTCGATGACGCTCTGTTCGGCGAGGATTTTCAATAGACATGTCCACCAACACACTCGATCGCGATTTACAGGCATTTGCCATCGAACTTTTCGAACGGTCGGGGGGAATTGCCGATTGGCCTCAAACGGATCAGACTGGTTCTGTGGTCGTGTCGCCCGAGTTGGCGGCGAACGCCCGATTGCCTGGCGAAGAATTTTCGATGGGGACGATGGCAGCGCCGAAATCGTTGCACGTGGGGCTTGCGAGCGAATTCCTTGATGTGGCCGAACGGGTTTTGAATGTCGGTATCCCGCGACAGGGTTCGTTTTGCATTCAGGATCGGTATCTGACCAGCCGCGATCTGACCGATCGCATTGCGCGGACATTCGCCTGGCAAAATGCCCGCGCCAAATGCCAGGCGGCGGAACCGGCACAGGCAGAATATCATCTATGGACGTTGCTTGGTTCGATGCGGTCCGAGGACGTTTTTGAGGCGACGTTTCGTTTTGCCGTCAACGTCGAAAGTCGCGCGGTCGTCGAAATGCCGGATTTCTTTCAGGAGCCCGATGTATGTAGCGATGTTGCGGGGTCGCCTCTGAACGATGCAGAGACATACGACATTGCGGTGGCGGAAGGGAAACGGCGTCTGATCGAATCGTCGCTCGATTTCGTGCAGCGTATCGAACAACGGCTGAAGCGCGACCGCAAGCGGTTACAGGACTATTATCGTGCGCTCGGGCGCGAAGCGGACGGTTCAAAACGTCGCACCGCAGTCGCCTCGACTCCTGAAGAAGTTGCCGCGAAGAAACGTGCCGTTGACCTTGAGTTACGTCGCAAGCTGGCTGAATTGAACGAGAATTATTTGATGCAGGCGACATTGCGACCGGTCGTTGTCGCACGTGTGCAAATGCCGGCACTTGTCGTTCCGATCACAATTCAAAGAAAGCAGGCGATCCGCGATTACCGGCTGTATTGGAATTCGCTGATGAAGAAATTCGAGCCGCTGGAATGCAGCCGCTGCCATTGCTCCACATATTCGGCGACGTTTGAGAACGACACAGTCGACTTGCTATGTACCCGTTGTGCGGAAGGGATTTGAGCCTCCTTCCCCGTACTCGTCCGAAAGGTTATATGCAATGAGAAATCGGATTTGTGCAGGAGTTGTTCTGGTACTGTTCCTCGCAGGGAACTTTGCAATGTCAGGAATTCTGATTACCACAAACGTTCATGCAGACGAGACAAAAGTGCCGGTGAAGTTTTCGGGGGGACACGATACGGACCCGAAAGATAACGGGCGGCCGGTCGTACTCATCGCTGCGGCATTGGACGTGAAGCCCGAAGTGTTTCGGGAGGCGTTCAGTGGGGTAACGCCAGCCCGCGACGGCAAGCCATCGGGAGAAGACGCGAGAAAAAACAAGACCGCATTGATGAAGGTACTCGAACCTCACGGCGTAACCAATGAGCGGCTCGACGAAGTTTCCGACTACTACCGCTATCAGCCGCAGCGCAAGAAGTTATGGAAGACGACACCTGCAAAAGGTGATGCGATCATCGAGGACGGGAAAGTCAAAGAAATCGTCGTGACCGAACCCGGCTCGGGATACAGTTCGGTTCCGACCGTCTCGGTCGAAGGGATCGACAAAGTCACATTCAAAGTGACGCTGAAATTCGGGAAGGATTTGAAAAAGAACGGGGCGGTCGAGACGATTGAAGTGGTTCGGCCAGACGCCGCTGTGAAACGATAAACAAACACGTCCAAACAGAGTAAACAATGACAATTGAAGTGAGTAAAATGACGACGGCTGAGCGGCTGTCAAAAGCAATTGGTGCGTCTGTAAAATCGGCGAACTATTGCGTGAGGGGCGATTTGTCCGGCGTCGATCCGTGCCTTGAAGTGGACGGGGTAGGGGCCGTCAAATTGCCTCTTAAACTGGCCACCTGGAAGTTGCTCGAGGCCCAATGCAAGATTGCACCGTACGGGCAAGGGACGAAGACGCTCGTCAACAAAAAAGTGCGAAATACGGTTGAGCTTGATCCTGCGTCGTTTCGTCTGAGCGCCGCATGGAACGCCGCCATTGTGAAGGCGACCGGAGTCATTGCAGAAGGACTTGGCCTTCCCTCCGGTGAACTGGACGCAACGCTTTACAAGCTTCTGGCGTACAGGAAGGGCGGATTCTTCAAAACTCATCGCGACAGCGAGAAACTCGACCGGATGGTGGCAAGTCTGATCGTGGTTCTTCCCAATCCGTTTTCGGGCGGGAAATTAATCATCCATCACAAATCGGACAGCACGAAGTTCGATTTTGGCCGTGAAGTTTGTGACAAGGGGCCTTGTTATGCGGCGTTCTATGCCGATTGCGAACATGAGGTCGACGAGGTGACTGGGGGGGTCAGACTTTGTCTGGCCTACAATCTGACTCTGAAACCAAAGAAGGCAACGCGAAAAATCGCCAAAACGCCCGCGTCACCTGACGAGCTGCTGGCAAACGCAATCCATCAGTGGATTGAAAGGCGCCCTGCGGATCCGATGGTCTTTGCGTTAGAGCATCACTATACGCAAGCTGGACTATCATCTGAATTGCTGAAGGGGACCGATCGTCAACTCGCGGAACTGGTGATCTCGGCCGCCGGGAAATCGGATTGCGTCGTTCAACTGGCGCATGTGACGCGCCACTTGTTGCAGTCTGCCGACGATGGCAATGATGACGGATACTACGGTGATCGCTACGGCAATCGTGGTTTTGGCAGAGGTATGGGAAGTGGGTCACGTCGTAAAGCGAATCGCGAATATGAAATTGGTGAGACGCATGAGGACGAATTGAGCGGGACTGAGTGGACCGACGTTGATGGCAAGAAGCAGCCTTGGGGAGAAATTCCATTCGACGAATCGGAAATTATTTCGTTGATTCCGCTCGACCAATGGAAGCCGACATCAGAGGACTACGAAGGCTATACCGGGAATGCGGGAAACACACTCGACCGCTGGTATCATCGCACGGCGATCGCGATCTGGCATCGTGATCGGCACTTCGATGTGATTTCGGGTTCCGGTCCAGGACACAGCATACCGCTCTTTCAATCGATGATGAAAACGCTGGCAAAAACGAGTGCAAAACGACTCGACGAATCTCGCGCCAACTGCATTTCATTTGCCCGCGCGATCGTGGCACGATGGCCAAAACGAGTGATCAATTTCTGGAACGACTCGAACAACGGCGATTTGCACTTCAACGCGTTCACCACGGATCTCTTGCTGTTGCAAGATCGCGAACTGGTCGCGATGTTCCTTTCGAAAGTGGCCGAACAGGACGAGAAAATTTCTCTGAAAACGTTTGTCGTCGAGGCGTCTCGCACGTTTGGATGGACTGCTTTTCGGCAGGAATTAAGGCAATTGATTGCGGCCCATCACAACACTGACAGTCGCAATCGATCGGGGTCTGATCGCGATGGATTGCGCCTTCGTGATATAGAATGGTTGTGCCAATTGTGTTGCGACAAGGACAAGGACCCTGGCAAGGCGGATCTGGTCAAGGAGTTGTGCTGTCTGGCGGTCAATCAATTTTGTCGTTCGAAAAAGAGCATGCACGGGTATGGCGGCTCACATGATCGTAAAGAGAGTTCCGTCGCCGAAAAATCATTGCCGCTGTTGCTCAAGTCGCTTCTGGCGAGTGGATGTCATGACGAGTTTTCACAGGTGATTGAATTTGCCGAGGAATCGCCTGAGGAATTTGAAATCGGAAATTGCCAGGTTCCCAGTCTGAAAATGTTGGTTCCATGGTCGAAGAAGACGTTCAAGTCGGTTCCTCCCCGACTTGCTGAATGGCTTGCGACCGTCCGGACCCGTCTTGAACTGGCCACTGCGACTGTACCGGCAGCACCGGTCGACTGGACTCGCACCAGTAAAGTCGACTG
>JANXOO010000972.1 GCA_025353525.1 Schlesneria sp.
GCCGCCAGATACCCCAAATTGCAAGATCGCTAGTCGTCGCTTCCGAATATCTTCTGATTTTCATCACCTCTTCATCATCCGTTCATGTTGGTCAATAGACTGTGTTTCCAGTGCTGCGGAAATGTTCCGCAATGACAATGGAAGAGTCATGTTTCATTTGGGGGAGTGCGGGTTATGTTAAGATCAAATCGTCGGAAATCAGGTTTTACCCTGATTGAGTTGCTGGTGGTGATCGCGATCATCGCCGTGTTGATTGCGTTGTTGTTGCCAGCCGTTCAACAGGCTCGCGAAGCGGCTCGCCGCACTCAGTGCAAGAATAATCTGAAGCAAATGGCGTTGGCTGCGTTTAATTACGAATCAGACAACAAGTGCTTCCCTAGCGGTTCGTACTCGGCAACCGCTGGTTTTAATCCGCCAAACTGGGGAACCTATCCCGAAAACTTCAGTTGCTTCGTGAGAATGCTGCCTTACTTCGATCAAGCTCCCGTTTATAACGGGATCAATTTCAATGGTGCTTCGTACACTGCCGACAATATCGCAATCTGCGGCGTGAACATCAAAGCTCTCGTTTGTCCATCGGACCTTCATACCAATCCCGTTCAATTCCCTACGACCCGATCGGGGAGCCAGGGAGCAGGCCTGCCAGGCTGGAGTTTTAACAACGTTACCTCGGTTTTCCCATCGCCTGCCACGAACTTTTCGCAGGCGTTCACGAGCTATGCCGGAAACGCCGGGACGTTCACGTTTGGTTATTCGAATTTGATGAATAACAGCGTTCTCCAGAAATTTAACGGAGTCATTTACAACGACAGTTCCGTAAGGATTGCGGACATCACGGACGGTACGAGCAACACGATTCTGTTCGGCGAACACAGCAAGAACCAGCTCTTTCTTCTCGACCCTGGCTTCGCAATCTCCGATGGTTCGTGGCAATCGGGTCGGTGGTACGACACGCTCTTTTCCACGATGTATCCGATGAACGTCGGCTTCGGTAATGGAATTACCAATCCCTCCAATACCACAATTACGACGAGCTATTATCAACCGACGGCAGCGGGAAGCATGCATATCGGCGGTGCCCATTTCGCTATGGCTGACGGGTCGGTTCGTTTTATCTCTAATTCGATCAACTCGTGGTCGTTTTCAGCGTTGAATGGCGACAGCTTCGGCGATGAATTGCCGGACGGTACATCGAAGGTCGATCAATCGGCAGTGGCTCCTGCGACAAAGACCGGTTCGTACCTTGACATGACAAATGCAACGCTCGGCATCTACCAGAAACTCTCGACGCGTAATGGCGGCGAAGTTGTTGGCGAATTCTGATTGCTCACTCGCGAATGTTCGCCGGGCACTCCCCGGCGGGCATTTGTTTTTTCCCTGGCCGACAGGCAGGAAATGAAATGCCCGCCGGGGAAAAACAGGGCCAGGCACCAGGAAGACCTGGAGTCAGTTCCTGTTTTTCATTCGGTAAATTTTCCACTGCCGGTCGGCTTGTTGCCCTGTAGTCGTTATTGAGAGAACTGCATGTTAAATAGTCACACGACATCGTCGACCCGGTCTCGCACCAGAATCGTTTCGAAAATTCCGGTGTTTTGGTGTTTTGGGGTCGTGATTCTGGGGATCGCAATTGGCTGTGGGAGTGACGGACGTATTGGCAATGCAGGTCCGCCTCCGCCGCATGGAGGGAGTCTCCTTCCGATTCTTAAAGGCAAATCCTTTGTTGAAATCGTCAAGAAGGATGGCAAGTCACCAATGTCCTCGGAAGTTGCCTTCTATTTCTACAAAAACGCTGCCTATGCGCCTTACACTCCTGAACCCGATTCAGGTACTTTGACGGTCGGCAAAAACAAAAAAATCACTCTGAAAGCTGACGGAGGAGGGCTGGTCACACCCGAGGGGCCCGTACTTTTTGCGAACCGGGATGTCGAAGGAGTGCTTATGGTCGAACTTGGAGGCGAAGATGCCAAAATCGAGTTGGGTGTTCGTTGAGAACATGTTGGGCGATTGAACTGGTTTCGATAACAACGAATTGACGCCGCAGTGTTCTGGTTTCGCAGGATCGTTCGGTCGAAGTGGCGCACGCTGGCTTGTCTGGTGAGCGCCATCGTTTTTTCAATTCTGGTCACGTTCTGGTCAGAAATATGCCTTTGGCAGGCAGAGTCCCAATTCGAGCGTCGCAATCACGTTGTCGCGTCCGACTGGGTCGCCAGAAGTCGGTGGTTTCGTCGCGAGATCGATGCTCGAACGTGCCTTCTTGAAATTCGCATCGCTCGTCGTCGTAATCACTACGCTGAGGTCGATGCTGGCTTACTGCAGGCCGTGAAGCTGGGAGTAGCCCGGACGGATATTCAGCGTGAGCGTTGGCTGGTATTGGCTCAAACAGGTCAGTTTGGGGCGATGCAGCAACACTGGAACGAATTGCTTCGCGACGCTCGTGATGACGAACCCGAGATCGCTCGAGCGCACTACTCATGGGCGATGGTGAATCACAAACTCGAGGTCGCCCGACGAACGCTCGAGCTCTGGGGCAAGGACTATCCTCGTGACCCCGAGCCGCTCTTTCTTTCCGGACGGTTTTATCAGTCAACATGGCAACTGGACGGGGCAGAGGATTGCTACCGCCGTGCATTTGAACTCGCACCGGATAACGACGACTATCGGCTGGCATTTGCAATGCTCTTGCAAACTCGACACAAGGCGAAAGATGCGATACCGCTCTTTCAAGTTTACCTGGACCGGCATTCGGAAAATCTGCCAGCCGTTCAGGGATTGGCACAGTGCCTGGCGTCGGTCGGCGATACGGACCGGGGGATCCGCTTGCTGCGAGACGCTCTGATTAAGAATCCCCGTGATTTTACACTCCAGAAGGCATGCGGTGAATTGTTGCTTTCGACAGGCGATGCAGCCGCAGCGACCAAACTGCTGGAAAAAGCAAATCGAACCGCTCCGGAAAATGCGAGTCTCGCCAATTCACTCGCTCGAAGCCTGAAGGCAGTCGGCCGAGTT
>JANXOO010000979.1 GCA_025353525.1 Schlesneria sp.
CGGACGGGGAATCCGCGTCGTTCCAGCTTTGAAACGATGGGACTCATCTGCTGGCAGGGTCCGCACCATTTGGCTGAAAAATCGAGCAATATATTGTTGGGTGACTCTGACGAGTGTTTCCGTGCAGGCGGCGGATCCCAACTATATATTGCTCGATTTTTCAGCCAAATGGTGCGGACCCTGCCAGCAGATGAGTCCCATCGTTTCAAAGCTGGAACGACGCGGATTCCCCGTCCGACAGGTCGATATCGATCGCGAAGGTGAACTGGCCAAACGATTTCACGTTGAATCGATTCCCTGTTTTGTCCTGGTCGCAAACGGTCGGGAAGTGAGTCGGATTACGGGGGCAACTGACGAGAACAAGCTGATCAGCCTGATGAATATGCTGCCAAAACAGAGCAGCGACGCGGAACTGGCCGATAAATCACCCCAAAAAAACGGACCGCTGACTCCGTCGATAAAGCCCGGATCGAAGTCTGCTGGCGAAAAGAAACCGTTTCTCAAGCTTCCGAATGTGTTTGGAAACACCGGCAATTCAAAGCTGACCCCGATCGAAACATCGGAAACGATTCGAAGTCAAAGTCCGGGACCGGGTCCACGCAATGGAAAGGCACCCCGCGAATCGCTTGTGGCGAGTGTCCGGATTCGTGTGAAAAACGGCGACCATGTCCATCTCGGATCGGGTACTGTGATCGACAGCCAGCCGGGCCGGGCGGTGATCCTGACCTGTGGACATATCTTGCGTGATTTGAACAAGAATGCAGTCGTCGAAGTCGACGTGTTTCCTGGTGGCAAATCGGAACCACAAACAACCGTGGCCCAGGTTTTGAAGTTCGATCTGGAATCCGATGTCGGCCTGTTGTCAATTCCCTGTCAACAGCGACTTGCGGCAGTCCGGTTGGCGACGAACGGCTTGCCCGCAGTCGAAGAGCGGGTGTTCAGCATCGGGTGCGGTGGCGGATCGCGACCTGCCGTCGAAGAACACGTGGTCAAGGCCATCAATTCGTGCGTTGGGCCTGACAATCTGGAATGTACCGGTGTCCCGCAGCAGGGGCGGTCGGGCGGGGGACTGTTCCACGGATCAGAACTGATCGGAGTCTGCATTTTGGCGGATCCCAAATTCAAACGTGGAATCTACAGCGGAATGAAGCCGGTGATTCAGTTGCTCGATAAAGCAAAGCTGGGACACCTCGCGGGTTCGTCGTCCCCGAACGACGAAATAGTCGCCGACGAAACTTCGCCCGGCAACAACGGGTCGCTCGGCAGTCTCCTCGGAATCGATGATGGATCTGCGCTTGATTCTGACGATTCAGTAGCTCGCATCCTGGAAGCCTCGACACGGCAATCCGCTGGCGTGCAATCCGCCGCAGCGGAAGGAGTCTTTATCGGTGCTGAAATCATCTGCATCGTTCGTCCCAAAAACAAGGGAGCAATGAGCCGCGTAGTGATCGTCAATCAGGCGAGCACCCGATTCGTTGCCGACCTGTTACACGAATCAGGCGGAAGCCGTCAAACCGACGCGGACGCAACCGTTGGCAACGAACGCACTGAACGGCGCAGCGGCGGTCAAACGTCGGCTTTGTCAAAAAAACTGGCGGCAATCGAAAGTCCGAACCGACCTGCAACCGTTTCATCGAATCGTCGGAAAGACGACCCTATCGAAACCGCATTCGAGCCAAAGCCTTATCGCAGAAATTGAAGTTACACGTCATCTGACAAGGAATGAGAGTCCTGTTCGCGCTGAGAAAAAAGTCCTGCTTTTGTTGTGTTAGTCCCTGGGTCACACGGAAACAGGGACAATCGATCGGCCGCCTCAGTGAACCGGTTTCCGGTAATAGTGAAATCAGGAAGGTGCACCGGATCAGTTGGGTCAAATCCCGTCTGATTTCGTCGATCCCGATTCGGGATCAATGACGACTTGTTTTTCGAGCCTTTTGGGATATATACTCTTCGCGAACCGGGATGGGGCATCCCTCGAAAACAGTTTCTGCGAATCGCGCTGAAACATGTTCGCAGCACGAAGTTGCAGCACAATCCGGCATATGGCCAATGTGTGAAATTCGTACCGCGTGAAGACTCGTCGCTGCCTCAGGATCGGTGTCGGAGAGGTGGCTGAGTGGCCGATAGCACCGCTTTGCTAAAGCGGCGTCGGGGTATTCCCTCGACCGGGGGTTCGAATCCCCCCCTCTCCGCTCGTTTTCGCAGCCTGTGAGACAAAACTCTTGTTTTACAGGCTTTTTTGCATGTTGGGCCTCCCCCAACGATCCCATTTGTGGCGCTGTTTGTGGCGTTTTGTGGTGGGAAAGTTCTCTGCTGGGAGTCCAACATGTCCGAATCGAAGTGCGAATCCGAAGTTTCTTTTCGCGTTGGCCGGGTGAAGGCATATCGACGCGGCAAGGTCTGGTACCTTTGTTACCACGAAGACGGTCAGCGGCGGCGACCAAAAATTGGCCCCGATCGATCGGCTGCACGGAGGACGGCCGCTCAAATCAACGGCCAACTCGAATCGGGGACAGTTTCGATGCTGTCGTTCGAACCGATTTCTATCACCGAGTTGCGTTTTGCCTGGTTGAAATATCACGAAACGGTTGTGAGCGCACACCAGAGCCAGTCTTGACGGGCCAGGTAAAATGATGGGGTTTCGGCACGAAACTCTTTCTCCCTGGAGCGGTCATGGCGGGTTCGAATGTTGGTCGATTGGCGAGTGAATGG
>JANXOO010001007.1 GCA_025353525.1 Schlesneria sp.
TACCAACCCGGATGCCTGCGAACGGTTGTTCGACAGATTACTTGCCAATCCGCACTATGGTGAACGATGGGGACGCCGATGGCTGGATCTGGCTCGATTCGCCGAAAGCCACGGATTCGAACATGACTACGATCGCCCGTCTGCATATCACTATCGTGACTTCGTCGTCCAGAGCCTGAACGCGGGAATGCCTTACGACCAGTTTGTCCGCTGGCAAATTGCGGGAGACGAAGCGGCACCTGATAACCGTCTGGCGCTGATGGCAACCGGATACCTTGCTGCGGGAGTTCACTCGACGCAGATCACAAAAAACGAAGTCGAGAAACACCGGTACGACGAGATGGACGATATGCTCGGCACGATCGGAACGTCGATGCTCGGTTTGACGATCGGTTGCGCCCGCTGTCACGACCACAAATTCGACGCAATTCCCCAGGCCGATTATTACCGGCTGCTATCGACGTTCACCACAACGATTCGCAGTGAAATGGAACTCGATTTTGACCCGGATGGTTTTCAGCGTGAGAAACAGGAATTCGACAGCAATCATGCTCCGTTCGAACAGGTGGTTCGGGATTACGAAGCCGATCAATTGCCCGCACGGTTTGCCGATTGGTTAGCGAAGCGCAATCCGGTCAGTGATTCGCCCATCTGGATCACCTCCAATTCGGCCACCTGTCAATCACAGGGCAATGCGGTTTTCACCCGACAGCCGGATTCGTCATGGCTGGTCCATGGACCCAGCCCGGCCAACGACGTCTGGACAATCACACTCGAAACCGGTTTGCGAGGTATGACGTCAATCCGCCTGGAAACACTCGCAGATCCGACACTCGCTCAATCCGGACCCGGTCGGGCGGCAAACGGCAATTTTGCGTTGACCGACTTTGCCGTAACGATCCAACCACTTGGCGATGTCACAGAATCGAAACGAGTCATGGTCAAACTGGCCTCTGCCAGAGCGACATTCGAACAAAACGGGCTGCCCGTTGCCGCTGCCATCGACGACAACCCTCAAAGTGGATGGGCCGTCGATCCCGAATTCGGAAAAAACCATGCGGCGATCTTCACTGCTGCCGCACCGTTTGGATTCGAGCAGGGTACAACCATCACACTGACTCTGAAGTTTGGTGCGAACACACAACATTCGATCGGGCGACCGAGACTCTCGCTCTCGCAACAGAAAAACCCTGAACCGGCGATTGGTGGTGCATACGACGAGGCAATTCTTCAGATCCTGCAACAACCTTTTGATCGCCTGACCCAGGCTCAGCGATCACTGATTCTCGACTGGTACAAACCACAGGACACCGGCTGGAAAGTTCTCGAAGAACGTCGAGCGTCGCATGCGGCATTGGCCCCAAAGCCGCGAATTCGAAAGGTTCTGGTCGCGACCGAGGGACTGCCGCCCGTGACGCTGCATACACAGGCGGAAGCGGAGTTCCTGAATGAGACCCACTTTTTGCGACGGGGTGAGACTGCGAACAAGGAATCCGTCGCAACACAAAGCTTCTTGCAAGTATTGATGGCGAACCCCGACTCGCCGCAACTCTGGCAATCCGAACCACCTGCGGGATGGCGAACGTCGTTCCGGCGGACATCACTTGCCAACTGGATCACCGACCGCGAATCGGGCGCCGGAAACCTTTTGGCTCGCGTGATTGCAAACCGGGTCTGGCAGCATCATTTCGGCCGGGGAATTGTCGCAACACCGTCAGACTTTGGAACAAGAGGCGAATTGCCTTCTCATCCCGAACTGCTCGAATGGATTTCCGGTGAACTTATTCGTCATGATTGGGATTTGAAGTCGCTGCATCGCGAGTTGCTGTCCAGCAGTGTCTATCAGCAAAGCTGTGATTCTGACGAGCAACGATTGTCGGCGGATCGTGAAAACAGGCTGTTGTGGCACCGTCCACGACGGCGATTAGAGGCGGAAATCATCCGTGATGCCATTCTTGCCGCCGGTAATTTGCTCGATGATCGACTGTACGGACCCGGCGTACTCGATGAAGGCCACCGCAGACGAAGCCTTTATTTCACGGTCAAACGAAGCCAGCTCATGCCATCGATGACCGTCTTTGACGCCCCTGACGGAACGACCCCCGTCGCTGACCGCCCGGAAACGACGATTGCCCCCCAGGCATTGATGTTGATGAACAATCCCAACGTACGCGACGCGTCACGTTCATTCGCCGCCCGGCTGCAGGTCGTTGCCAGGAATTCGCTCGCAGACGCAGTAACACTCGGCTATCAGACGGCAGTCAGTCGGCCACCAACGCCGGATGAATTGGTCAACTCGATCGGGTTCCTGCAGCATCAGGCCAGTTCCGGTTCCCCCAACGATTCCCGCACGGGTCTTGATCGAGCCCTCGTCGATTTTTGCCAGGTGCTTCTGTGTCTGAACGAATTCATCTACGCCGACTGAGCAAGTCCGACGGGAAGGAAAAGGACGAACGGGTGTCGCATCTGCTTTCCGAATTCCGAAGCCTCTCCAGACGCTGTCTGCTTGGTACCGGAGCATCACTGATCGCAGGTTCGGCATTCGCAGACGGGTTACTTGCTGACGGCGTTGATTCAGACCGAAAACGATTGTCACCACTCAATCGCTTCCCGCGAATGATGCATGACTTTTTGAGTGCCAAAGTTGCGGCCGCAGAGGCATTGGGACAAGCGCGACGCGCGGCCATTTTGTCAAAAGCCGATGCAATCGCCTACGTTGGAACAGTTCAGCGGCTGATTCGCGATTGTTTTGGTCCATTCCCAGAAAGAACGCCACTCAAACCCCGTATTACGGGAATTGTTGAACGCGATGTCTATCGCATCGAGAAAGTGATTTTCGAAAGTCGGCCGGGCTTGATGGTGACTGCCAATCTGTACGTCCCCAAAGGTCGCAAGTTCCCGCTGCCTGCCGTAGTTGGCTCGTGCGGTCATTCGGCCAACGGAAAAGCCGCCGAGACATACCAGTCGTTCGCTCAAGGGCTCGCCCGATTCGGATATGTCGTATTGATTTTCGATCCGATCGGGCAAGGCGAGCGATTGCAATATCCCGATGCGACGATGAAATCTGTCGTTGGTGCGGGAGTTCACGAGCATCTGCTGTCTGGAAACCAGCAGTTTCTGGTCGGTGAATTCTTCGGCATGTGGCGTGCCTGGGACGGAATTCGAGCTCTCGATTACCTGTTGTCGCGCGACGAAGTTGATCCAAAGCACGTCGGGATCACCGGCAATTCCGGTGGAGGGACGATGACGATGTGGCTCTGCGGACTCGATTCGCGATGGACAATGGCGGCGCCAAGCTGTTCGGTGACAACATTTCGCCGCAACTTCAACAATGAATTGCCAACGGATACTGAGCAATGCCCGCCGCTTGTCTACAGACACGGCCTGGACCACGGCGATTTTCTGGCAGTGATGGCACCCAAACCGGTCGTTATTATTGCCGCCGAAAAGGACTATTTCGACGTTCGCGGCGCCATCGAAACATTCGAACGACTGCGACCGATCTATCGATGGCTGGGTGCGGAAGAGAACATCCGGCTGTTCATCGGGCCGAACGAGCACGGGTACACACAACCCAACCGCGAAGCAATGTATGCCTTCTTCAACGAACAAACCGGGGTCTCGAAAGACAGCAGCGAGCCGGTTCTGACACTCGAATCGGACGAAACACTCCAGTGTACGCCGTCAGGCCAGGCGTCCGCTCTCGGCTCGAAGACCATCGCCGCGATGACCAGAACACTTTCGAAAGAGCTGGCAGAAAAACGGGAAGTACTGATTGCAGAAAAACTTCTCGAACGAATTAACGCCCTCATACCAGTGCGTCCTGCGACGGTCCCGGAGTACGAGATTCTGCGTCCAATCCCGAATCGGCAATATCCCAAACCGCACGCGACAACGTACGCCATTGAAACGGAACCGCTCATTCGAGCGATTGTGACGCGACTCGATACCAGGCCAGGGCCAGCGCCCACTAACTCTTATATCCAGTAAGGATTTGTATCAAGACTTGATCGTTCCATCCGCATCTTCTTC
>JANXOO010001009.1 GCA_025353525.1 Schlesneria sp.
GGCGGAGGGTGCCTTCGTCGAATAATTGCACGAATGGCATAACGCGATCGCTCGCTCCTTGTGCCATGTCAGCGTGACATCGCAATCGGGGCACTTGACCCCTTGCCCGCAACCGCGACACCACATCACTGGCGAATAACCGCGGACGTTGAGGAACAGAATGACCTGGCCGCCGTCGTTCAGGGCCGTATTCATTGCCTGGAAGAGTGCCCGTCCGATTGCAGATCCTTTGCCGATTGCCGGATCGTTTCTCGTGTCGATGATAAAAACCGGCGGCAGTGGCAAGTTCTCGACCCGTTTTGGCATCGGAATCAGAAGGTCGCGACCTTCGATGACCCGCTGCCACGATTCGAGTGTTGGCGTGGCGGAACCGAGGATCAGCGGAATTTTTTCGATTTCCGCACGGTGCCGGGCGACTTCGCGAGCGTGGTACCGGGGCGTGTTGTCCTGCTTGAAGCTCGTCTCGTGCTCTTCGTCGATTACGATCATGCCAAGGTGCGGTGTCGGAGCGAAGACGGCACTGCGAGCTCCGACGACGACCTGAACATTGCCACTGGCGATCTGTTTCCAGTGTCCGTGCCGTTCAGCATCCGTCAAATGGCTGTGCAGGACCGCGACATTCGCAAACCGGCTGCGAAAGCGGCGGATCGTTTGCGGCGTCAAGCTGATTTCCGGAACGAGCATAATGGCCTGTCGTCCGTAGCTGACGATCTCTTCGATCGCACGAATGTAAACTTCAGTTTTACCGCTGCCCGTAACGCCATGCAGCAGCAACGTCTGGTATTGGCCCGATCGGACGACCTCAAGGATCGTGTTCACGGCCCGCTTCTGATCGTCGTTCAGGACCAATTCCCGATGTTGTTCGATCGGACCCGCTTCGGGATTCGCAAGAACGCGATTGCGCAGCGGAACAATGAGTCCCTTTTCTCGCAGTGTCTGAATGGGTGAGACGCCGCACTGTGCGGTCGACGATATTTCGTCGACCGACATCGGTCGGTTTGCAGCGAAAAGAATTTCGATGACAGTTCGCTGTTTGGCTCGCAGTTTGAGTTCGTCAAGGACCGTTGTTGAAATCTGCTTCGCGTCCGGCAGTCCCAGCCGCGTTCGTAACGAATCGCTCAGGACGAACGAAGTGATCTCGCGCGTTCCCGCGTTTGTTTTTACTCCTTTGGGGATCACCGTTTCAAGAACCTGGCCCCAGCCGCAGAGGTAGCGGTCAGCGATCCACTGCGTTAGTTCGAGCATTCCCGAATCGACTAACTCGTCCCGGTCAAGTACGGACTCGAGTGTCTTCAGCGTTCGGCCAACGGGGCGAGTCGAGCCGACTCCAACGCAATACCCGGTAATCGATTTCGCGCCGCGTCCAAACGGAGCCTGAACCCGCTTGCCTGGCCCGATCAGTTCGCGCAGGCCGTCGGGAACGATGTATTGGTAGACCGTTGTCAAAGGGCGATTGAAAACGACATCAGCGACGAGTTGATCTGCAGCTGCAGCAATCTCCCAACCTTCGAGGTCAGGAGGTAACTCCTCCTCGGAAAACAGGCTGTTTTGTCGGGGGCGCGACAATCGGGAACTCCCTCGCTAACGCTTCGGGCTACCTTTCGGTCAATGATTTAAACCCCGCGCGGTTTGGTTTGAGGCCATTGAAAAATCCAGCGACACCTGGAAACTGCCGCAGTGACGGTGGTTCCGCTTCGAACGAGGAAGCGGATTCACAAACGAAGCCTCAATCTGGACCGCGAGCAGTATAAACCCCGCACTATCGGCTGACGAGCCATGGGAGTGGTTCGCCCGCTTTGGGAAGCTTTACTAACTGGACGCCAGTCACTGCCTTATGTTCGGCGACTTCTGCCAGGGTTGCCGCATCGGGTTCGTTATCGAGGTTCAATACGGCGATCGCGTCTCCACCCTGTTCGTTTCGTTCGCGGCCGAGTGCCATATGGGCGATGTTGACGTTATGTTTGCCGCAGATATTTCCGATGAAGCCAATCACACCTGGCTTGTCGATGTGTTTGTAGAGCAGCAGCAGTCCGTCGAGGTAGGCGTCGAGGTGAAACTGATCGACTCGAACCAGTCGCAAAAACTGCTTGCCGAAAATCGTTCCGGCTGCCGTCAATTCGCCGCTTTCGGTCGTCACGGTTGCCGAGATCAATGTCGAGAAGTCGCCCAGTTCGTGCGACAGTTCTTCCTTGATTTCGATCCCGCGTTCCTTGGCCAACATTTCGGCGTTGACGATATTGACGTTATCGGCCAATGCGTTGGACAGTAATCCGGCAGCGAACGCGTTCGAGATGAGTTTCGTTTTCTTGTTTGCTGCTTCTCCCTTGAATTGCAGCTTCACGCCCCGAACGCCACCCTTGTTGAGTTGCGAAAGTAGCAGTCCCAGTCGTCGACCCAGATCGAGGTAGGGTTGCATGTCGGTCATCTCGGCCGCCGTGATCGGTGCCATATTGACGGCATGTCGAACTTCGTTGCGGACAAGGAAGCCCGTGATAATTTCGGCCGCCTCGACTGCGACCAATTCCTGCGCTTCGTCGGTCGAGGCACCGAGGTGGGGAGTTGCCAGGACTTGCGGGAGTTGTGCCAGGCTCCAGTCCTTCGGCGGCTCGTCGACGAAGACATCGAGAGCGGCTCCTGCCACATGCCCCGATTGAATGGCGTCGAACAGGGCTTTTTCATCAATGATTCCGCCGCGAGCACCGTTGATTAGCCGAACACCCTTCTTCATTTTCGCAATCCGGGCCGCATTGATCAGCCCTTCGGTTTCCGGTGTCATCGGCGTGTGAACAGTCAGAAAATCGCACTTGCCGACAAGTTCATCAATGTCGCGGTAGAGTTCGATCCCTTCTGAGCGTGCGCGTTCCTCAGACAGAAACGGGTCGAAGCCAAGGACTTTCATTTCGAAAGCAATGCAGCGGCGGGCGACCGTCAGTCCGATTCGCCCAAGCCCGATCACTGCAATCGATTTACCGGCCAACTGAGTTCCCGTGAAACTTTTTCGATCCCACTTTCCGGCTTTCATGGATGCGGCGGCGGGTGCGATATTTCTGGCCATCGCCAACAGCAATGCCATCGCCTGTTCGGCCGTCGAAGTTGTGTTCCCGGCCGGGGTATTCATCACGACGACCCCTTCCCGCGTCGCGGCAGGAAGATCGATGTTGTCGACACCGACACCGGCGCGGACGATGACCTTGAGTCGAGGTTGGTCCTTGAGGATCTCGGGAGTCAGTCGGGTTGCACTGCGGATGATGATCCCGTCGCAGTCCTGAAGGTATTCGCGAACCTGTTCGGGAGTATGTTTGCCACTGCGAACGACGACTTCAACGCCTGGCGTCTCTTCCAGAATCTTGAGGCCCGCTTTGGACAGATCGTCGGTAATGAGAACTCGGTACATGATGGTTGATCGTCGATCGTAATTGTTTGAGGAACGGTTGATTGAACAACGGACGCGACGAAATCGAGTCCCGATGATTCCGGCATTTTCGAGGTCGACAGGAAATGCCGAGCAAGAGCATACGCGCCAGGGACGCGATGGCCAAGAGATCGGCAGAAATCAGGCCAGGAAGAACCCCGGGCTTCGACCTCACATAAAATGTGGATCGCCAACGAACCAGCTGTTTCTGTTCGAATTCCGGGGTTCTTCCTG
>JANXOO010001018.1 GCA_025353525.1 Schlesneria sp.
GCGGGCAGAACAGCATCGGCACCCGCCGGGACAGGGGCCCCCGTCATGATCCTGACGGTTTGTCCGGAAGAGATCACCCCGGTGAAAGGAACGCCGGGCAACGCCGTGCCAACGATTCTCAACTGCAATAAATTGTACGCGGTCGCACCAGAGGTTTCTTCGCCTCGAAGTGCGAATCCGTCCATCATCGATCTGGCGAAACCCGGTACGTTGACGCGGCTCGACACATCGCCGGAAAGAATCCGACCTGCCGCATCTTTCAGGTTGACCAGTTCGGTCCCGAGTTGACTGAAGACTGGAACGATCGAATCGATCCAGGCGATTGCCGCATCGACAGTGACCCGGTCGGTGAAGCCTCGCATTCGGACATCGGTCGAAGGCCGTTCAGGTTGACTGCTCTTCACGAATCGCCTCTGTCAATCTAATGGTAAACGGTAAATGGGGACGGGTATCAGGAAGACTTCGAGCCAGTCCCCGTTTACCGTTTTTCAGCCGGTAAATTTCCCACTGCCGGCCGCCTGAATGGTTCGCGGAATTGTACCGGATAATGAAGAGAGCCCGGCCAGTGTACTGGCCGGGCTCCCGATTTTAACGTTTTTGGCTGCGGTCAGGCATTCATCGAACAGTGACTTCCGTCGATGGCACGGGTAACGGTTTCGAAGACTGGTGCTCCGAAGCATGTTAAACGAGCGTCTTCGGTTCAAATCATGCCGCATACAATATAAGTTGTTTGCGTCTTACAGACTACGCCGCCGAAGCGGAATCGTCGAGCGGACGGAGCGATTTCTCGCCACGAATCACTTCCGGTGTCAGCACGTACTTCTTTCCTGGTGCTTGCTCAGGCAAATCGTACATGACTTCAAACATTGATTCTTCGACGACAGACCGAAGCCCGCGAGCCCCCGTGTCTTTCTCTTTGGCGATGCGTGCGATTTCTCGCAAGGCGTCCGGAGTGAACTCGAGTTCGGCATTTTCCATCTGGAATAACTTCTGGTATTGCTTGACCAGTGAATTCTTTGGCTCGACCAGAATCTTCGCCAGATCGTCTTCACCCAGCGGCAGAAGCGCACTGACGACGGGAAGCCGGCCAACCAGTTCCGGAATCATCCCGTACTCGATAATGTCGTCGGTACACGCATGTCCGAGCAGTTTGCCGGATCGGGATTTCGAGTCGTCGTGGTCGGTCGCTTCGGAGGCACCGAAACCGATCGTTCGCTTGCCCATTCGCTTGGCGATGATGTCTTCCAGGCCGACAAACGTTCCACCGCAACTGAACAGGATGTTCGTGGTATCGATTTGAATGTACTGCTGTTCGGGATGCTTGCGACCTCCCTGCGGCGGAACATTG
>JANXOO010001039.1 GCA_025353525.1 Schlesneria sp.
GCTATATCCGCTGAGTGCCGCCTGAACGACAGGGAAACCGATGATGATTTGACCGATTGAAAGAGGCCTTAATTCAGACGATTCAATGGCGGGTTTCGACTGACTCCGGATCGGTAACGGGAATTCGTCGAGCGAGAGCGGCATGTTTGTCATAGTGGGCATTGTGTCGAGTCGTGCGGCGGTTGGAAATCGACATCCCGAAAATCCTGCCGGACAGATTCTGTCGGCAGTCCGGTATCAGTGAGGTTTACTGGCGTGGTACGATCATGTGTCGTTGTGACTGATCGGACTGTTTGCAAGAGCATTGAAATATGACCACCGCGCCGTTGCGTCCTCGCTGGACGTTTGATGGATTCGATCGCGCACTCGGAAGTGTCCCGCTGATGATGGGGATCGTCAACGTGACTCCCGACAGTTTCTCGGACGGCGGAAAATATAATTCGCCGGAACTCGCTGTGGAACAAGCGTTGCGACTTGTCGAAGAGGGGGCTGATATTCTTGATATCGGCGGCGAATCCACTCGACCTGGTGCGACCTTGGTCACACTGGAAGAAGAGTTGCGGCGCGTTGTAAGTGTCATTGAACGAATCAGGGGTGAGGTCGGCGTTCCAATATCGATCGACACTTGCAAGGCCGAAGTTGCGAGGCAGGCATTACGATCCGGTGCCGACATAGTGAATGACATTTCAGGACTGCGGTTCGATCCTGGGATGATTGATGTCTGCTGCGAGCATTCCTGCGGTGTCATTTGCATGCACATCCAGGGGACACCCGCAACAATGCAATTGGATCCTCGTTACGACAATGTCATCCGAGAGATATGTGACGAATTTTCCGAGCGACTCGACTTCTTCGATCGATCCGGACTTCCTCGCGAACGGGTTGTTCTGGACCCTGGTGTCGGCTTTGGCAAGACCGCCCGGCACAACATGGATATTCTTTCGAATATCGCGACGTTTCGACAGATTGGGCGCCCCGTTTTGATCGGCCACTCAAGAAAACGGTTTTTGCAAAGCGTTCTGGGTCGCTCGCTCGACGAGCGGTCCTACGGGACTGTGGGAGTTTCCGTTGCCCTCGCTCAACAGCAAGTTGATCTGCTGCGAGTTCACGACGTGGCTGCCAACCGGGACGCCATCATGGCATGGCGTGCTATATACGAATTCGGGTCCCCATACTGAATCGGGCCAGACATCGTTCGCGCCATGGACGGCCAATGCGAATACTGACGTGGTATCCGTTCATGGGCAATACAGGGGGACAGACCAATTTTGCGGGCGAAACCCTCGTTGGAGACGCTTTCGGGGCTCGTGGCTCAGGTTTATTCGCAGCAACAATGCGTTAGTCCCCGGCCCGCGAACGGTTACCTGGCGTGGTTCTCGCCGCGTCTGGAATCGATGCAGATTCAGAAACAACCAGACTTGCAAAAAAACATCACCTTGACGATGTCCCCGCATTCCTGCGGAAACACCGTAAGGTGATTAATTCGTGCTGCCCCGTGAACAGTCTGTCAGACGCGAATGTCCATCGCTGACAGATCGGGCGAACGCCTCAATTTGCCAATCCGGGAATCATGTCAGCGAAACGTTGATCTTGCTGTAGACGATATTGCTGACAGCAAAGCCGTCGATGACCTGGTACGCAAGTGTTCTTTGGAAGGTCGTCGACGTCGCGCTGGTATTCACATAAGACACGGCTCGTAACGCTGCCTGGAACTGGGCCACCGATGCTGTACTTCCCGCCGAATTCAGAGTGAGTACACCCGTGGTGGAATTGAAGCTTCCCGTGATGTTTCCCGTCGCTGCGCTTCCTGTGAAGGTCAGAAAATCTTCAAATGGGAAGTAGAAGTTACCGACGAACCTTACAGTTGCCGACGCGAGCGAAAAATTCGAGGAGTCGGACACAGTGATACCGGTATTGACCGCTGTTGCCACCTGCCCCGTGACGTAGTTGATCGTACTCGTTCCTGCGACAACGGGTGCCGTATTGAAGCCGATTGTTTCCACGAGCACGTTGCTGAGTGTTTTTCCATCCGACACCTGGAAGTTGACGGTCCGAAGTGCGGTGTTCGGAGTCGCGCTGCCGTTGACGTAAGTGACCTGATCCAAAGCGGCCTGGAACTGGGCGACGGTTGCGGTTGAACCTGTCGAACTGAGCGTCAGAGTTCCCGTCGTCGAATCGAAACTGCCGACGATATTCCCTGTTCCGCTCCCTGCCGTGAATCCAAGTCCGTCTTGTCGAGGGATAAAGTTCCCCACGATTTTGACAGTTGCAAATGCAAACGTTTTTGTCCCCAGTGCGGTAATGGCCAGCGAACTATTGAGTGGTGCTGCGGGAGCTCCGATCGTGTATGTATAGAAGCTGGCTCCGGTAAGGATTGCGGCATTGCTGACAGGCGTATTGGAGATATCGAATCGAG
>JANXOO010001042.1 GCA_025353525.1 Schlesneria sp.
AACACCGACAGGTCCAAGCGCTGGGCTGCGACCTCGCCCAAGGCCACCTCTACGCCCACCCCCAACCCGCCGACGACATCAACCAGCGTCGGGCCGTGAAAGTTCGCGGTCACGAATTGCAATAGTGCGAAGACTCCACCACATACGGCAATTGCCGGCCAGCATCCGATAACCCCGCGCCAACCGGACATCACCGCAACCAGCCAGCACGGAACGATCAGCGAGAAGAACGGCAATTGACGACCCGCCATCCGACTGAGCGCCATTTCATCAAGGCCAGAGACTTTGGCCAGCGTGATGATCGGAGTCCCCAACGCTCCGAACGCGACGGGTGACGTATTTGCGATCAGAGCCAGTCCGGCAGCATACAGGGGCGAGAACCCGAGGCCGATCATCAGTGCCGCGCAGATGGCGACGGGCGTTCCGAATCCTGCGGCTCCTTCAATAAACGTGCCGAAACAAAATGCGATCAACAACGCCTGGACGCGCCGATCGGGTGACAGGGCGGCGACCGAGCGTTTGACGATCTCGAAATGGCCGCTCTTGACCGTCAGTTGGAACAAAAAGACGGCGGCCAGAACGATCCAGCCGATCGGCAATAGTCCGAAACAGGCTCCGTAGGCTGCCGACGCCAGCGCGGCGACGGGTGGCATTCCAAATCCGAAGATTGCCCCCGCGAGGGCCACGATCAAACCCGCGAGGGCCGATCGAGGAGCATCAAGGCCCGCGGCAAGTAATCCCAGCAACGCAATAATCGGCAACGCCGCCAGCACCGTCGACCACACGGGGGAACCAAGCGGGTCGTAAACCTGAACCCAATCCATCGTCGTGAATTCCTTTGCTCACCGGTTAAGAGAACGCGTGAGGGTTAACCATTCGTTGTGATTGACGCTTTTGTTTGATGAGCTTGAGAACACGGACTAAGGACCGGCGCATCATTTACTGTCGGAACCATTTTGGCTGAAACTGACCGAATCGCTCGGCGATATGCTGTAGAGAAATGCGAAGATATTTTACCACAGAGACGCAGAGGCACAGAGAAGGAAAGAGAGAAGAAAAGAGAGGAGGCGCGTTGCGCGGACGCTCTGAGACACTGACCGGGGTTTCTCGTTTCTACTTTTTTGCATAGCATTTTTTGGGGAGTCATTTTTTCTTGCTTATCTTCTCTGTGCCACTGTGGATCACTCATTAATTCGAGTTCTTTTTGATGGTGTGGGCGTTTGTTTCGGGATGAGGAATTCGTTATTGGTCTTTGTCATGTGGGGAGACGCAGCGACGTGGCGGCTCGGTCGGAGCCTCGCCCTCCCATGGTGCGGATTCGCCTTTTCTTGCTTGTCTTCTCTGTGTCTCTGTGCCTTGTGGTTCAATCTCTTCGAAACTTCGCACCTGACTTTTTGTTGAACAAAATAATTCTACGTCA
>JANXOO010001048.1 GCA_025353525.1 Schlesneria sp.
CCCCACCATTGAACAGGACGTGTGTCGGTCGAACTGGACCACCTTCTTCCGAACCATGATTTTGCAGGAACGCGGCAAGGTGTTTTGTTACCCCCGCGTCGGCTTCATACGGCAGTCCGATTTCCTGAAAGCCGGAAATGCGTTGTCGAGCCGGTTTGTCGCCGGCTTCACAAGAAGGAAAGAAACCATCGACCAGCAATTGCAGCGCGGCGTCGCGTCCGACATCGACGGTCACCGTTCCCCCGATCAGTTTGCTGCCACGACCGAGCACCGATACGGGGTGCTTTTTCGGACCATCGGGCGACAACAGAGTTTCTTTGGCCATTCGGCAGGAATGCCACAACGACACCGATTGCCACGGATCGAGGTTCACTCCCTTTTTTGCGAACAGGCCGGCAACGTAATGCGCCAGCGCCAAATCCATGTTGTCGCCACCGATCAGCAGATGGTTTCCGACGGCAACCCGCTTGAGGGTCAGTTCGCCTTCTTCTTCATGGACACCGACAAGAGTCAGATCCGTTGTGCCTCCACCGACATCGCACACCAGAAGCGTATCGCCGACCTTCAGAACTTTTCGCCAGCGGTCGCCGATCGCGGTTAACCAGGCATAGACGGCCGACTGCGGTTCTTCGAGCAATATCACTTCGTCCGGCAAGCCTGCGGCCGATGCCGCCTCGCGCGTCAGTTCGCGGGCACTGGCATCAAACGATGCAGGGACCGTCAGGACCACGTATTGCTCGGCCAAAGGAGACTCGGGATGCGCGTTGTCCCAAGCGGCGACGAGGTGTTCGAGGTACCGGCGGGTGGCGGTGACGGGTGAGACTTTGGGAACGTCATCGCCTGCTCCCCACGGCAATATGGCCTGGTGCCGGTCAACGCGACTGTGGCACAGCCACGATTTGGCCGCACCAACCGTCCGGTCAGGAAGTTCTGCAGACTGTCGTCTGGCCATTTCTCCGATGGCAAAGTCGCGACCAGTTGCCCAGGGAACATCGTAGGCACCGGTGGCGCCTTCCTGCTTTCTGGCGAGATAGAGAAACGACGGAAGCAGGTTGCGCGTTTCAACGGACGCAGGTGCGACGAGTTGCGGGACGGGGAACAATTTGACATCGGGATGTTCGGCATCCAGCGCAGCGAACGCGAGGGCACTGTTCGTCGTGCCGAGATCGATTCCGATAATGTACCTGGCGGGCATAAGGCAGTTTTCCAAATCAGACGATCAGCGAGATCTACATCGAACCTTCGGAGCGATTGGACCACCACGGCAGGCTTACACCTCCGTCGATTGTCAGCGTGCTTCCGGTCATATAATCGGCGTCATCGCTCAGGATGTAGGCTACCCCTTTGCCAATCTCGCCGGGTTGACCGAGTCGCTTCCACGGGAGTGTTTTTGCTCCGGCAGCCATCTGTTCGTCCGTAAAGAACTTGCGCTCGCCCGGAGTATCAATCCAGCCGGGGTGTACGATATTGACGCGAATCCGGTGTTCTGCCAATTCGATGGCTGCGGTCCTGGCCATTTGATCAATCGCGGCCTTGGCCATGTTGTAGGCCATTGCTGTCGGGATCGGTATGACCGCGTGAGGCGAACTGATGACGGCAATCGATCCACCCGATTTCTGTTTGACCATCTGTATTGAAGCGGCACGAAGTCCGTAAAATGCGCCCCACATCCCGACGTTGATTGTTTTCTCGAATCCCGCCAGATCGGCGTCGATCATTAACTGGCGATCACTGTAAACCGCATTTGAAACGAATAAATCGAGCTTTCCGAATGCAGCGACTGTTTCGTCGACCATTTCTTCAACTCGCACGCGGTTCGAGACGTCGCCCTGAAGAACGATCGCCTTTCCGCCAAACCCGCGAATTTCTTTGGCGACTTCTTCGGCCTCGTTCGCATGAGAATGATAGTTGATCGCAACGTTCGCGCCGGCACGACCGATTTCGATGGCACAACCGCGACCGATCCCTCGTGACGCCCCTGTGACCAATGCATTCTTTCCCGACAGGTTCATACCGACATCTCCACTAAAACCGTTCAGGCCTACAAGGATGGACCAATTCCACTTCCGAAACGGGATTGTGGCGGATTGTCTGCGAGGATGCGAGCGACACAAAGCCGATTGACAGGTGCAATCCTGCCGAATACCTCGCCGCACCTGTCATCAGGCGACTGGCAGGAAAGGGAGTACCACTTGCGGAAAAAGCTGTCAGGCACCAAAAAGTACTTGGAGTCAGACTCCCTTTTTCCTCCGGAATCTTTTTTACCGCCGGTCGCCTGACTGAAGAAAACTGTTGGAAATCGGGACTTTTGACGGTCGTATGTCGTCGACATGGCCGGTCAGAACCGACTTTTTTGATTCCTGCCGATTTTTACGGGTGGTGAGACCTGAACGAATGCTATGTTGCGAAATGACGACTTTAATTTCCATATCGTCGACGTGAACCCTTGACTCAGCATTCAGAAGAGATTTTGAGAATGACCACCCATTTACTTGTCGTCGATGACTCACCCGTGGAACGTCATCGAATCAGCTTTTTGCTACAGCAGCAAATGCCGCATGCTGTGGTGACATTTGCCGAGAACGGCCAAGTCGCCGTCGAATCCCTTTCTGCATTAACCCCTGACCTGATCGTATCGGATATGCGCATGCCCGAAATGAATGGGCTGGAACTGGTGAAACAACTGCAGGCCGCGCGACAAAACATTCCCGTCATTTTGATGACCGGGTATGGCAGTGAAGCGATCGCCGTGCAGGCCCTGCAAGCAGGGGCATCGAGTTACGTCCCGAAATCGGAACTTGAAAAAAATCTTGTCCAGACCGTGGATAATCTGCTTTCTATTTCACAAGTGCGTCAGAATCGACGGCGGGTGCTTCAACATCTGACATCTGCGGAATTTCGCTACACGATCGAAAACGACGCGACGCTCGTCTCGGCACTGGTCAG
>JANXOO010001055.1 GCA_025353525.1 Schlesneria sp.
TCAACAGGAGTCTCAACCGTGGATAACACCGAATCGAGTGGCGCGATTTCGCGCCGTGATCTGATCAAGGCGACCGGCACCGTCGCTGCAGCCTCGGCTTTGGCCGGGGTCGTCATTCCGAAACATGTCTTTGCCGGTGAAACCAACACCATTAATGTCGCTCTGGTTGGAGCGGGTGGACGTGGTACCGGAGCTGCCGAAAATGCACTGTCGACGAAACTCGGACCCGTCAAACTGACGGCGATGGCCGACGTTTTTCCTGACAAATTGAAGGGGAGCTTCGATTCGCTGAAGGGCAAATTCAATGAAATGGTGGACGTTCCCGAAGAGCGAAAATTCATCGGTTTCGATGCCTACAAGCAGGCGATGGATTCTCTGAAAAAAGGCGATGTTGTCATTCTGACGACGCCCCCGGCGTTTCGATGGGTACAATTCAAATATGCGATTGAACGTGGCCTGAACGTGTTCATGGAAAAACCGGTGACTGTCGATGGACCGAGCACTCGCAAGATGCTGGCTCTGTACGAAGAGTCGTTGAAAAAGAATCTGAAAGTCGGCGTCGGACTGATGTGCCGTCACTGCGAAGCACGCGGCGAGCTGTTTGACCGGATCAAGAACGGCCAACTGGGCGAATTGAATCTGCTGCGAGCCTATCGGGTGACTGGCCCGACCGGTACGGCATTCACAGGCAAGAAGCCGGGGGACATCAGCGAATTGATGTTCCAAATCCGCAACTTCCACGCCTTTTTGTGGGCGAGTGGCGGCGGATTCAGCGATTTCCTGATTCACAACATCGACGAATGCTGCTGGATGAAAGATGCCTGGCCGGTTGAAGCCAAGGGGTACGGTGGACGCCATTACCGCGGCGACTATGTCGATCAGAACTTTGACAGTTACACGGTCGAATATACGTTTGCCGACGGTGCAAAACTGCTGCTGGAAGGCCGCGGAATGATCAATTGCCACAATGAATTCGCCAGCTTCTGCCACGGCAGCAAGGGGTCGGCAGTCATCTCGCAATCGGGCCATGCTCCTTCCAAAGCGCGTATCTTCAAAGGTCAGAAAATGACCGAAGATGAAGTTGTCTGGCGCTGCAAGGATCACGAACCGAACCCCTACCAACTGGAATGGGATCACATCATGCACGCGATCCGACAGGACAAGCCCTACAACGAAGTCAAGCGTGGCGCCGAAGCAAGCCTGGTGACATCAATGGGACGTATGGCCTGCCATACCGGTCGGGTTGTCACATTCGACGAAATGCTCAACTGCGAGCACGAGTTCGCTCCAAACGTCGACAAGCTGACGCTGGATGGACCTGCACCGATTGTCGCCGATGACAAAGGCAAGTATCCGGTGCCCGCACCAGGTATCAAAACGACTCGCGAGTATTAACCTTCAGGTGAGATCTTCAAGAGAGTTAGCAGACATGAGGGGCCAGACTTGAAGGGCCAGACATGAGGGGCCGGGGAGGCGGGGCATAAGGCTCAGTTTCCCCGGCCTTTTGATTTCGGGAAGATGGCATTGGAAAGTTTATCAGTTGAAAAAGGGGAACC
>JANXOO010001064.1 GCA_025353525.1 Schlesneria sp.
GGCCGCGAATCCTGATCGGTGCGGCAGGGATGATTATTGAAGTCGTACTGTCGGCATTTGCAATCTTTTTGTGGTGGATGACGGAACCGGGTCTGTTCCACTTTTTGTGTTTGAACGTGTTTTTTGTCACGACGCTGACGACCGTCATTTTTAACGCAAATCCGCTGATGCGACTCGACGGCTATTACATGTTGAGTGACTTCCTTGAGATTCCGAATCTGCGTCAGAAAGCAGACAAATTGACCCGGGAAGGCATGTCTCATTTACTGATGGGGATCGAACCGCGACACGACCCGTTCATGCCGCAAACGAATCGGCACTGGTTTATCATCTATGCAATTGCCTCGAAATTTTACGGATGGTTCGTGTTGTTCGGGATTTTGATGTTCCTCTATACGGTGCTGAAACCGTATGGTTTGCAGAGTCTCGGTCAATCGATGGCCGTTTTTTCCATTGCAGGAATTATGGTTCAAATGATTACGACATCGTACCAGATGCTGTCGGCCCCACGAGAGAAACCGATCCAGAAATGGCGTCTGGCCATCGCTGCCGTCGTGCTGGGCAGTTTGATTGCCATCCTGGGACAGATCGAAATTCCGTTCATCCAATGGGCGGCGTTTATTACAGAGCCGCGCGACGTGCGACACGTGATGACGAAAGTCCCAGGTGAATTGGTCGAATTGAATGTGAAACAGGGCGATCGCGTTGAAGCAGGACAGCAACTGGCCGTTCTGCACGATCCGAGGCTCAACGACGCAAGACACCGATTGACGGTTCAGAAACAACTTCACGAACAAACATTGCATAACGCCTGGGCGACAGAGAGTCCATCTGATCAGGCGATGGCCGAAGAGGCACTCAAGTCAGTCAACGAGCAACTCGAAGAACTGGCCGAGCGAATGAAGAACCTGGTGATTGTCGCTCCGGTTTCAGGTACGGTCGTGGCACCACCGCGACGACCGACACCGAAGCTTGAACAGATGAAATCGCGACTGGTCGGATGGACAGGGACACCGCTGGATCCGAAGAATTCCAGTGCGTTTCTGGAAGAGCGAACCGAATTACTGAGTATTGCTCCATCGGACACGATGCAGGCAATCATGTATATCGACCAGGCAGATCGTCACGACATTCAGGTCGGAATGAAAGTGGGGCTCAAGTTCGATCATTTGCCCAACCGCGTATTTCGGGGTGAGATTGCGAAGATTGCCACCGCACATTCTGACGTGGCACCCGATGCGATGGCGGTCAAGAACGGCGGGCTGCTAGCGACGACATCCGATCGTGAGGGCCGCGAACAACTGCAGCAATCGGCCTATCAGGCGACGGTGTTGCTGGACGAATCACCAGAACTGCTGCGGACGAATCTGCGAGGAAACGCACGATTCATGGCAGCGAACAGATCCGTTTTCGGCTGGGTGTGGCGGTACATTCGCCGAACGTTCCACTTCAAAATGTAGTCAGGAACTCCCAATCCGGGAATTTTCGTGACTGTCCACCGTTGCAGTCATCACTCGTGATCGCTGCACGCGTCAGAACATCGATCATGCGAACGACATCGACTCCTTCTTTGACCGGTTTGAATTGCTGATCGGCAACGCCGACAATTTCACTGCTGTTGCGGTAATCGGAATCACCGTTGTGACCGTCAGGAGTTGCGCACCGGTTCTGCAAATGTGACCGGCGAAGTCGCCAGAACTCTTTTCTTTCACTTTCGGTTTGAACACGACCTAGGTTGTGATGACCGAACAGGTTTTCCGAAATCCGGGGCGACAACGAACAATGGCTATTGCCCGATTCTGTTGTCGTCGCATGTTGAGGAACCATTTTGAATTTTCGGCTCGAATATTCTTTCGTCGAACGAAAGGGACACCGTGACTACTGGAAAAAACGTACCGTCAGAATCTGTTTCTCGACGAGAGCACAAATCTGCACCGAGTACAGGAATTTGTGGTGCGGGAATTCGTGCTCACCTTTGTGAGCGTTCGGGCGTCGCGGCGACCGAATTGGCCGTCTGTTTGCCATTTTTGCTCGCAATCGTGTTTGGTTCGATCGAAACTTCGAATGCGATTTTCCTGCAACAGGCCCTGACTTGTGCTGCCTACGAAGCAGGTAGTGTTGCTGCAGCAAATGGCGGAACGGCAAGTGTCGCGACCAACCGGGCGAACGGCATTCTGACACTTCTCGGGGTGAATTCTGCCACGGTCACGATCTCACCGAATATCACAGCCAATACACCAAACAACACACAGATAACCGTGACTTGTTCGGCCCCCCTCGGATCAAATACTGCGACCGGGTGGAATTTGGGAAACAGAACACTCAGTGCAACTTACGTGATCTCGCACTTGTGATCGGCACACGTTTTCAAGCGGCCTGCGACACTCAGGATTTGTCGGAAAGTTTGAATTGAAATGAAATCTACCTTTCATCGGCGAATAGCAGGTGCATTGTTTCCCGACACCAGTCGAAGCGGAGCGATCTTGCCGCTTGTCGCCATGTTTGTGGTATTGCTGGTGGCGATGGCGGCGTTCTCGATTGATCTCGCGTACATCGAACTGGCAAAAACAGAGCTGCGGTCTGCTACGGATGCAGCGGCAAAAGCCGGTGGATCTTCGATCGTCCAGGGGAAATCGACCAATCAAATTGTGTCGTCAGCGATTGCTGCAGCGTCTTTGAATAAAGTCGCAGGCAGAAACCTCGTGATCCAGGCATCTGACGTGACGTTGGGACAGTCGGTCTTGCAGCCGGACGGCACATGGCAGTTTGTTGCCGGGCTACAGCCGTATCAGTCCATTCAAGTCGCTGCAAGCATGTCAAAGAATAACGCGAATGGCAGCCTGCCACTGTTCTTTGCGCCATTTCTCGGGGTCAAATCGTATTCGCCATCGAATGTGGCTGTTGCCACGGTATCGGCTTGCGATGCCTGCCTGGTACTCGACCGATCCAATTCAATGTGCTGGGATCAGTCCGGTGCGAACTTCAGTTACCCGTCACCGATTTTTGCGAACATCAATTTGGGGGTTTCATCACCACCCCAGCCGGGAAGTCGATGGATCTCGCTGCAAAATGCAGTGAATCTGTTTTGTGCGACCGTCGCTGCGGCGAATGGCCCTACGAAAGTTGGTGTCGTGACCTGGGCGTCACCAATCGATACAAATTCGCCTGAATTCGCGTTGACGGGTCAGAC
>JANXOO010001100.1 GCA_025353525.1 Schlesneria sp.
CACTCAGGATCGAATTTGCAGAAGCCGCACTGGACACGCTTGATATCGATGGCCGTCAAGTTGCGACCGGAAAAATTAAATCACGTTCCAGTGCAGTTCTCGCAGCAATTCAGTCGCTCGAAAATCACCTTAAAGCAATTCCCAACGGGGTACTTTGGCTTCCGTACTTCAAGACTGACGAACTGAGAAATGCAATCAATGCTGACCCACAAGGAGCAGCAGCGCTCGAAGCAGCGTCGAAGGCTCTCGCAAATCTGAAGAGTCGAGATTACGTTCTCGACGAGAGTCAAAAAGCGTTTACTCATCACGGCACATTTGAGGCCTACTCGAACGCTGTCGATCAGTTTCTCGCGGTTGCGCCGTGGAACAATCCGGTCGAAGCGACATCCAGACTGCGATCAGAGCTTAAAACGCTCGCGGCGTCATTGGATACTTATGCAGCGACGGGAGAACGAGCCAGTGAATTGCGACATGCCTTTGCACGAGTTCGTTTTGTATCGGCAGATGGCGGCGAGCGAATCGCTGCCGCGATGCAAAAACGGCTGTTCAATTACAACCTTCGAATGCTCATCACTGAGGACTTTTTGAACCGGCTTCTTTCCCAAAACCGAACCGAAACCGGGCCCGTGAACGATTGCATTCTCGGTGCCAAAGTTGACGGCTGCCAAATTACGAATACGTCGGTCAATGTCGATTTGAAGCCGAGCAATTCGACCGCGAGATTCGATCTGACATTGAATGGAACGATCCAGTCCAATACCCAGGCGGTCACTCCTCAAGCAACCGTTTACTCGGCAGGGAACCACTTGTTTGCGGCCCGCAAGGAAATCAATTTCGACGGATTGAATTTCTCGACATCGCCCGCCACGATTTCGGTCAGTCCGCAAAGTACGACCACAGGAATCGCAACGAAATTCAGCGGGATTCCAATTCTTGGTCGCATTGTTCACAACATTGCATCCGGCCAGGTCGAAGAGAAAAAGGGCCAGGCAGCATCGATTACAGTGAGTCGGGTGACGGACGGGGTATTGCCGCGATTTAACCGCGAGGTTGACGCGAACTTTGCTTCACAGGGGAGCAGGCTGAATTCAGGTGTATTTGCCGGACTGCGTTCGTCAGGGTTGTTTCCGGATTCGTTCATCTATCAGACCACTGATCGGATGCTGACGATCAACGCTCGCCTGATGTCGAATGACCAGGTCGGAGCCGACCTGCCCGAGAGTTCGCTGATGTCCGTCTCCGGAGCGACGGTGCTCATGCACGAAACGGTATTGAACAACGCCATCGATCAAATCGGACTCGCAGGGAAGACATTGACCGAACCCGAATTGCGAGCGAAAATTGAATCATTCCTGACGAATGCCTTGAACCGGCCATTCAAGTTCGAAGCACCTGCCCCGACGGAAGCCGCAGACGACGAAGAGAAGAAGCTGAACGGGATTATTTTTGCTGACACCGATCCGATTCGTATTCGAATCGAAAACGGTGAATTGACAATTGTCATCCATGCAGGATTCAAGCAGGAAGGCAAAGAAGACATTCCAACTCGCGAGATTTCAGTTCCAATCTCATTCCAGGTCGTCGGGAGGCAGATTATCGCCAGTCGAGGAAACGTCATTGTCGCTGCTGCCGAAGGGCAAGGCGGTGGTGTCGGCACCAACGCGGTCGTCCGCAAGAAAATTCAGGCCGTTCTTCCCGATCGAACCATTGATGGCAAGGTTGAATTCAAAACACCTGAAAAGACCGTCGTCGCCTACGTTTCGAAGCTGACGCTCGTCGATGGCTGGGTTGCTGTAGCGATCGACTGATTGTCGCATCAGGTTCTGAATAAATGACTCTGAAAACAAGCAGCCTGCAGGTGGATTCACTTGCAGGCTGCTTTTCTGCACATGATGTCATTTCTTTTTGTAGAATGGCGCATAGACTTCGCGGATCTTCGCTTCAAGATTCGATGCGTCAAGATTCGTCTCCGCAACGATTCCGTTGGGGTCCAGCAGCCAGATCGTTGGCAGAAAATTCACTCCGTATTGTACGGCGATCGGCGAACTCCATCCGCGCTGTGCCCGACCGGGATAAAAGATCTGTGACCAGTCAATCTGGTGGTCCTCAACGAACGACTCGACGGCCCGCTCGTCGGTATCAATGCTGACTCCGATCACCGTGCAGAATTTCTTGTACTTCTTCGTGATCTCCAACAGCTTTGGCACCTGCTGTACAAAAGGTTGTGCATTGGACGCCCAAAAGACGATCAGAACCATCTTTCCCTTTTGCGACTTCACATCAATTTCGTTGCCGTCGATTCCGGGGCCGGACAGTTCGAGTTCCTGTCCCTTCAATTGCAATCGGTTGATGATTCCCACAGCCTGCTGGCCTTGCGATGTCTCTTTAAACCGGGAGCTGAGCAGTGCGTAACAGGCTTTTGCGTCGTCGATTTTTCCATTGTTTTCGCAACTGCGCCCCGCAGCCATCAGCAATGGAACCGAACGGGGAGCTTCGTTTGGAAACTTTGTCGCAAATGCCTGTGCCTGTTTTGAAAATTCTTTCAACCATCGCGGATCCCTGGTTCCGTAGCGCAGTGCATTGGCGTGAGTGAGATTGACGAGTGTCAGCGACGATTCTTTCGCTGCGTCGGATTTCGGGTCGCGCTCGAAAAACACCTTTTCCGCTTCGTACAGTGATTCGATACTCGTGACATCGCCCTGTAAAGCCAGTTGCAAGCGAGCATCGAGAAGATTGTGAACTGCGGCGGCGAATATCGAGTCCTGCTCCGGATTCTTGTTGGTTTTATGAATGCATTCTTCCGCGAGTTTGATGATCTGCAAATTGCGTTCGCGACGAATTCCCTTTGTACGTTCGATT
>JANXOO010001113.1 GCA_025353525.1 Schlesneria sp.
CAGAGAAGATGAAGACAGAGAAGATGAAGACAGAGAAGATGAAGACAGAGAAGATGAAGACAGAGAAGATGAAGACGGAGAAGATGAAGACGGAGAAGATGAAGACGGAGAAGATGAAGACGGAGAAGATGAAGACAGTAAAAGAATTGAACTGCTTTAAATTTTAAAGGCTGGCGCAGCGAAGAAAAAGGCGAGGTCAATCCAACGTCTCATTCTGTGGATCGAGCGTGAAAACTATCCGGCCAGAAAATTCTCGATGGCATCCAGCCCCGCTTTGAGCAGTTCGAGGTTGGTTGCGAACGAAAGTCGCACGTAGCCGGGGGCTCCGAAGGCGTCGCCGGTTACCAACGCGACGTGGGCCTGCTCGAGAAGTGCCGTGCAGAATTCAGTCGCGTTTTCGACTTTTACCCCGCCGGCCAGGGGTTTCTTGAAAGACGAACTGACGTTGAAGAATGCGTAGAACGCACCACCAGGTTCGGCAAACGTGATCCCGAACTTCGATCGCCAGGGTCGCATCCGTTCCATGACGTAATTGCGACGTTTTTCAAATTCGACTCGCATCGCTTCGACACTCGATTGAGGTCCATTCAATGCTTCAACCGCAGCGAATTGACTGATGCTGCATGGATTCGAAGTCTCCTGGCTTTGCAAATTGTCCATCGCCTTGATCAGATCGACTGGGCCGATGGTCCAGCCAATCCGCCAACCTGTCATGGCGTACGCCTTGCTGACGCCGCTGACAATGATCGTTCTCGCTGCAACTTCGGGGCTGAAGCTTGCGAAGCAACGAAACCCGGAACCGGCATAAATCAGCTTTTCATAAATCTCGTCCGAAAGGACCAGCAGGTCTTTCTCGACCGCGACGCGAGCCAGTGATTCCAGTTGAGCCGCCGGGTACGTTGATCCTGTCGGGTTGGACGGGTTGTTCAGCATCAGCAACTTCGTTTTCGGTGTGATGGCACCCATGAGTTGTTCTGCCGACAGGCAGAAACCGCTTTCTTCGGTCGTATTGACGATGACCGGGGTTGCTCCTGCCAATTCGACAAGGGCGCTGTAGCTGACCCAATACGGGGCGGGAATAATTACTTCATCACCGGGCCCGCAAAGCGATGCGAGGACGTTGTGAATCGAATGCTTGGCCCCGCAGGAAATCAGCACCTGATTCGGTTTGCAGGCCAGTCCGTAATCCCGCTGATAGGCATTACAAACGGCCTGCTTCAATTCAGGGATACCGCCGGATGCGGTGTAATGCGTGTGTCCGGCGTTCATGGCAGCAATGGCCGCGTCGCGAATGTTGACAGGTGTGATGAAATCAGGTTCACCCAACGTGAAGTCGAGGACGTTAACGCCTTTGGCCTTCAGCTCTTTTGCTTTTGCTGCGGCAGCCAGTGTTGCGGAAGGTTTCAGGTTTTGCAGAGCAGGTGACAAACGCAGGGCACTCATGGAATTCAGTTTCCGCTGACAAAAATGGACCGGTTGACTCGAACCCGGTCGATTGTTCTGACATGTCATGTGATCGTCAAGGCATCAAACACGGCGATCGAGCTCATCAAAGGACCTGAATTTCGACTTTTTTTGATTTCTTCTGCACAATCAGTGGATTTTGCCAAATCGTTAAGGCTTCTCATGCCGATGAAGTTTGTGCCGAAAGTGAGGCTTAAGTCGACGAAGCAGTCTGGATGCTTTGGAGAATTCAAGTCTCTTGATGCCGAAAGTGTCAGTGACCGAGTGTCGCGATGAGTTACGTCA
>JANXOO010001133.1 GCA_025353525.1 Schlesneria sp.
GACTCGCTTCGCAAGGACGGCATTGTTCGACTGGGCGGCACGACTCGAATCGTCGTGGCATCATTCGCTGAATAGTCACTTCGACAGCAATTGCAAAGTCGATTTGCTGTTCATTGTCATGCCGATCGATGGTCGCGACACGTCAATTCTCGGCCAGTTCGTCCCCGGCAAATAATGCAGGCTCGGTCCCCTTGCGAGGACCGAGCCTGCTGCTTAGCGTCATCGTCGGGATCGAAAGGGATCCGGGGACGAGACAGTGGCCGTCTGTAGGACAGCCCGTCGACTGCTGTCAGACGTTGCCACCTCGCTGGCGTTTACTGTCGGAATCCACTAGACCACCTCCCTTTCTTGAATAGAGCCACCCGCTTCGGCTGGTCGGCCAGCACCAGTCTCATCGCGGCTTGCAGGGTCCCGTCGCGTACGTTCCCGCGACCCACACTTTTATCATTTACAAGAATGGGACGTTCGACAAGTCCAAAATCGGGTCCGGTTTTGATTTTTCGGAAAACTTGTGTTTCGGACGGCAGGTTTTGGCAGTCGGAACCTGGTACCGGGACCGGGATTTCAGAACCCGGAATTCAGGTGACGAATTTCGATCTCCGTGAAACGCAACATTTACGAATCAAAGGATTTCCAGCGTTGGCATCCGGGGCGCAATAAGCAATTGCCGGGCGATCTGGATTGCGACTTGCTCACAAATATGAACGAGTGCCGCCCGCGAAGGATTGTCTTCCGTGAACAGACTCGCAATCCGACCTTCATCGCCGCGAATTCGGATTCCTGCTTCGATCGGTAATTCGCCAAGAAACGGGATCTTCAGTTCTTCGGCTTTGGCTTTGGCTCCTCCGCGCCCGAAAATCTCGCCCGTCATGTTCTCAACGATCCCCAATAGCGGAATCTTGACCTGATTGAACATGCTGATCGCTTTGACAGCGTCCAGGAGTGCAACCTTTTGTGGCGTGCAAACGACAACGGCTCCTGCCAGACCCAGCAGTTGTGACAGCGTCAGCGAGACATCGCCGGTACCGGGTGGCAAGTCGATTATCAGGTAGTCGAGTTCGCCCCAGTCGGTGTCCTTCAGGAATTGAGTGATCGCACGGTGCAGCAGCGGGCCGCGCCAGATGAC
>JANXOO010001134.1 GCA_025353525.1 Schlesneria sp.
GTTCCTGATTGGCCGACTCGCCCGACGGGAACATGACAGTCGTTCTTTCGATAATTGCAGTCTGAACAATAGGTCGCGGCAAAATCCGTTATTCACTGAAAGCATCAGGACACGCTTTGGTCCTTTTCGCTCGCACGGAAAACCGGTTCTGCTCAACGCACCCGTTCAAGCCGCGTGAAAATTCGTTGTTGAAGGTGAATAAAACCCGCCATGGGATCCTTTTCATTCCAGCAACGTGTTTATCGGAACGAACGATCATCAAATTCAGATCCTTCGTTCAGTTCGGTAAACTTTTTGCCAAATGCGCGGACCCCGTAATCGGTCAGATCGCATAGTTTCGCTGGCGGAATTCGCCGGTCGCGGCATTGCGCACCGGAAAATGTGTGAACGCGCGTGTCGGACGGGCGGCAACAAATCGCCCCGCGCCTGCGATCAGGATCGATGTCGTTTGGATGTGTGACGGCTTACGAAAGCCTGACGATTACTGTTCGACGGTTGCGGAAATGTTAGGGTGGTCCGCTTCCCATTTCATCCAGAAGTCGGCGGGATGTGTCTTGCGCCACAGCGCCAAAGCGTTGCCAACATGACTGAAGAACGTGTATCGCTCGCTGATGTCTTTGTCCGACTGTTCCGTTGTCGTCTTGATGACCCAGTCAGCTGCTTTCAATATCGCCTCGCGAGGCGGATGCAGCTCTTTCGGTGCGATCGCCAGCCATTCCAGATGATGGCCTGTGGCGATCACTTTTCTGAAGAGCGCGTCTTCGATCGGTTTGGAAACCGCATCAGCACCTTCTGACCAGTTCGACGGCCAATGTCCATCTTCAAATTGGCTGACCGACATCAGGTCGCGTACGTCGCGCAAGTGAAACATCGCTTTCTCACGCATCTGAGACGACAGAATGTGCTGTTCGTCGTCCAATCGGACCATGACCATCAGCGAATAGACGCGGTGCAAGCCGCAACAGACACCCAATCGCTTGTGTCCGCGCATCAAACGTTCTGCCAACATATCGAACGACAGTACGCGACCGTTTCGCGTCGTCCATTCCTTCTGCGGGGCGATCCAGAATCCGAATGCCATCGCCGACCATTCCGTTTCGGTTTCGTCGAGGCGGAAGTCACGCATCGCTTCCTTTAGAACGTCGGTCAGTGATTTGCGAGCGCTCGGTGTAAACACGGGCTCGTCAATCGAGATCCCTGCTTCGGTCAGGCAGGCCAGCCAGTGATCGTGGTGAACTGATGTCCCTTCTTCTTTTCCCCATCGGATCGAGACACCGCCGGGTGTGTCCTGAATCAATGACTTCGCCGTCTTGCGTTTGACATTTCCCCACGACGCCAGCCACTGTCCGTGATCGACGAGATAGTTCTTCAGAGCCTCGCCCGACATCGCGCGGGGGTTCTGAAACTTCGCCTTGATTCCCCAGGTTCTCAGGGCGTGTTCGACATGATTTGGTTTCAATCCCGCTGCCGGGCGAGCGGGATCCTCTTCCGACCAGAATCGGGGCTGCACTCTTTCGAGAACGGCGGCGAGTTCTTCATCGCTGACGACTTCGGGATCGTTATAGAGCGGCTCGATCGACAACGGTGTCTGCCGTGAAATATCAAGCGGTGGTGTAACAGGTTTTCCCGTCACTTCGCTTCGGATAAGACGGCGCGTGTCCGGTGAACCCGTCGCAAACGAAACTGCAAAAGCCACGACGACGATCGCCTGGACACACAACACGGCAGATGTCGGAATTCGTCGGGGTTTCATGAATGACCTTCCGTTTTGTTCTCAGGCTGTGGCTCGGTCGGAACCTCGATCACATCTGCAGCCGGATTTGTTGCTTCGTTTCGTTTTGCAGGTGCGGACAGGATCGGCTTTTTGCGAGTGAAGATGACCTGACCGTCGCGTTCGACAGCGGGCGATTTCCACCGATCATCTTCCCTCAGTCTTTTGACGAGTGCTTCGCGATTGACCGTATCGATCACGATCGTATTGATTCCGTATTTATCGAGCGTTTCTTCCCAACCGCTTCGTTGCTCGATGATCTGCATATACGAACTCCAGACATCGCGCGGGACCAGATGAGCGTGCGAGTTGACGAACAGTTGCAGGTTTGCGGGGCCCGCCCATTGCAGATAGTCGCCCCATTCGTAAGTGTTGAAGATTGGCCCTTCAGGGGGATGCTCTGTCAGGTATTCGACTGCAAAAAGCGGTGTGAATTTTGAAACTGACAGTCGTGTCGGAGAATGTTTCCCGTGCATGACGGCAATCCCGATCGGGCTGAGCATGAAAAAGATCCACATCAATCCGATCGACACGAACGACCATTTGCCAGCGCGTAATGCTGGCAGACTGACGATCAGCGTTTTGGACCAGGTTCGCCAGACAGAAAAACTGTGCCGGGCCGCCAACAGCGCCACGATCGGCGACCACCAGACGATCATCCGGGTACTCCACATCGTCGCCAGTCCGAGTCCGACGAGGGTTAAGACTTCCCAGCTTCGAACCCGGCGCGGAGACAGGCGATAGAGAACTGCCAGCAGAATTGCAGCGCCAGCGAAAACTTGCCCTTGTCCGTCGCGCAGCGTTAACGGATGCCATTCGGTGAGATCCTGCAAATTCTCCTGTCCGGAAAATTGCAACGCTTCGAGGTAAAGTCGAATCGTATACGGGTTGACCAGTACTGCCACGGCCGACAATTCTGTCAACAGGAACAGTCGACGGACTTTTGCATCGCTCAAAACCATTCGCAATGAGCCCGTTCGCCGGATCACGTCGATCGCGCGTCCAAGGCAAAAACATGCCAACAGGCCAAGCCCGACGAGAAACGATGCATGGAGATTGGCCCACAGAGCGAAGACCAACGGAATTACAAACCAATCCGATTTGCGATTTGATTGTCCTGAGAGGCGTGTCAAAAGGAATACGAAGCAAACGAGTCCTGCCAGTTGAGGACGCAGAACCGACAGCGGAGTCCATGCCACAGTCAGGAATGTGACCAGCGACGTTAACGAGAACCAGGCGTTTTTCGATTCGCGCCAGGATCGGTACGACAGCATCGCGCCGCATACAGTGATTGCGGCAGCGAACAGTCCCTGAAGTCCCGCCAATTGAAATCGCGGCATTTTGACAACGGCCAGGCCAATCAATTGACTGAGCCATGGCGAATTGACGAACGGCATCCCTTTTGCGAACGGCAGCAACGGTTCGGTCGCTGGTAAAGATCCGGTTTCCCACATGTAACGGCCGTAACTCAGATGTCCCCAGACATCGGTGTGCCAGATCGGACGTGTGGAGGCATATAAGAAGACAACACCCAAAACCAGCACCATTCCCGCCAGAGCACGCGGTGCGCGCAAGTGTTCGGGAACCTTGTCGGTCAGGATCGAGACATCCGGCCCGTGTTCTTCCGCTTCCGGATTTGAATCCAGTTGCGGCTCTTCTGCAACAACACTCATACGTCACCCGAGGAGTTAATCGACCCGAACCTCATCCGAATGGCAAAACGGGATGCCGATCCCCCGAAACTGCATTCCAATGGTTTTCTGACATCGAACTGATTCCAAACGGCGAATCAATTCCGGCATTTCAACAGCGAATTCACGAAACCACCTGGCTCATGTGCCGGAATCTCGTTTCTACAGACTAAGCCACAGGTAAGAGAATAGACGACTTCGAATGCCGGCATTTCATCGATGCGAAAAGACCACAACCCGAGTTTGACGATTATTCCAGCGGCAACGGTCATGCCAGCCACCTCGAAGTACGAGTCAACATCGGATATGCTGGTACGCAGACGAATGAAGATCGGAAGTTGGAGTTCAGGCTTTAGCCTGTCTGCCGCTTTACCAGCAATCGCATCTGACAAACAACCCCGAACCAAAAACAAAACAGGCACCGAGCTTCCCGAAATGCACATCCTTCTGGTCAATGACGATGGAATCCACGCTCCCAGTCTTCACGCATTATACGACGAACTCACGAAATGGGGAGATGTTACAGTCGTTGCGCCAGCGGTCGAACAGAGCGGCGTTGGACATTCGATCACATATCGCCACCCGTTATTGGCCCACAAAGAGTACAAAAACGGCGAATTCTTCGGTTGGAAGCTGGAAGGAAGTCCCGCCGATTGCGTGAAACTGGGAATCCTCGAATTTTGTACAACGAAACCCGATGTCATTGTCAGCGGTCTGAACACCGGTGCCAATATCGGCATCAACGTGCTGTATTCGGGAACCGTCGCGGCGGCGATCGAAGGAGCGTTCTTTGGAATCCCCTCGTTCGCTTTGTCGCAATGGATGGACGGTCCACCCGATTTTGCCGCGACATCTCGCCGTGCCGTTCCGATCTGTCAGTACCTGCTTCCCAAAACGCGACCAGGTCAGCTATGGAACATCAACTTTCCGCCACCAAAAAATGGATGGCCACGTGGCGTCCAGTTCGTGGCGATGGGAGTCAACCGGATTGCTGAGGCAATAGAAAAACGCGTCGATCCGCGAGGCCGCACGTATTACTGGAGCGGCCTTAATCCGATCCGCAGCCACCTGCAAGATGACGAAACGGATATCAAGCACCTGCAAGAAGGTGACATTACGATTACGCCACTTCATTTCGATCTGACGGAACGAGAATACGTCCGGCAGTTGCGTGCCGAAAAATGGGACCTTCCCATGTGACGCAAGGTAGTTCGACTCGGGAGCTGAATGAATCATTCATTTTGTGACCAGGCTGTTTCCGATTTGAGCCGCTAAATCCGATTGAATCGAATTGGTACGCCATGTTCTGCGAGATATCGTTTTGTTTCGCCGATCGGATGTGTTCCATAGTGGAAAATGCTGGCCGCCAGCGCGGCGCTTGCGTGACCTTCCGTAAGAATGCGTTTCAGATGCTCGGGATGCCCGGCACCGCCGCTCGCTACAACAGGAATCCGGACGGCGTCGGCGACCGCTCGTGTGATCGGCAGGTCGTAACCGTCCTGTGTCCCATCAGCGTCCATTGAGGTCAATACGATTTCGCCTGCCCCGAGGCGTTCGACTTCCTGTGCCCACGCAACGGCTTCCAAACCGGTCGGTACTCGCCCGCCGTTAACGAAGACTTCCCAAACTTCGCGACCGTCTCGCTGAACTCGTTTTGGGTCAACATTCACGACGATGCACTGACTGCCGAACCTGAGTGCCGCTTCTCGTACAAATTCCGGATTTGTAACTGCTGCCGAATTGATCGAGACCTTGTCGCAGCCGGCACTGAGCAACATGCGAATATCTTCCAGAGTCCGGATGCCTCCGCCAACAGTCAACGGCATAAAACAGACTTCTGAAGTCCGGCGCACAACGTCAAGAATAATCCCGCGTTGTTCGTGACTGGCCGTGATATCGAGGAACACAAGCTCGTCGGCCCCTTCCTCTTCGTATCGGGCTGCGATCTGAACGGGATCGCCTGCATCGCGCAGGTTCAGAAAGTTGACACCTTTGACCACGCGCCCCGCATGAACGTCGAGGCACGGGATTATTCGTTTGGCGAGCATGGATTCAATGACAACCGGGGGGACTCACGGACGGAAGCACATTTTGCGAACGTCGCTGATACTTTATACTGCTCGCGGTCCAGAATGACGTCTCGTTTGAAAGTCCGTTCCCGCGTTCGATGCCGATACATCGTTGGTCACGCACTTTCCATGAATCGTCGAAGTTTTTCGCGGCCTCAATTCAGGCCGCGCGGAGTATAACGAATTTGCCAGCCGCAAACCCGCACCCGCACTGAAAAAAACATGCCTCATTCAAACCGGGATGCGTCGACACGTTCAGTTGTCAGCTCACCAGGACCTTTCGCGTCAAAATATTGCTGGTGTAAACGTTCACCGTCGACGAATCGCTGATCTGGAATGAAATGGCTTTCGTGAGTGGTGGTACAGGAGTCTCACCTTCATACCAGTACTCGACGTGACGCAACATCGCCGTGTATTCAGCCAACGTGCCATTTCCCGTAAGTATCATCCGACCCGTCGCGTAATTGTAGCTCCAGGTGATATTGCCATTGCCGGCGAAATTGATGTCGAGCCAGTCGCGGTTCGGATCGAACCCTTCGGTCATCGAGACAACGGCACCGGTCACCGTAGTGTTTGGATTTGAGTTTAATATCGCGATCGAGTTCGAGACGATCGTCTTGACCGGTGGCTTAAACGTGTTGGCCTTGACGTTCAGAACCGTCGTTTCAATGTTGGACACTGTTGGCGTAAAAACGATATTTCGAGAGACAACGTTGCTGACGCGGGGGCCATCGAAGACCTGGAACGAGACGTTACGTGTGACGAGACTTGGATTGTTCGTGGCAAGATTCAAGAAATTGACCGACTGCAACAGTTGCCTATATGTAAACAATGTTTGGGAACCTGTGAACGTCAGTGTCCCCGTCGTCGCGTTCCAGCTTCCGGTGATTCCTGGCGTATTGGTATAGGTCAAAACGTCGCCCGCCTGGACGTTCGTGATTTTGACCTGCGCCCCGCTCAAAATATTTGTGCTCAGGTCCGCAATCTGTAACGTCCCGGTCACTTGCAATCCGATATTCGTCCCCTGGGTTGCGTAAGTTGCATCGAAGGATTCGATATTGGTAAGAAGCGGAACAGAAATCTCGGCGATATCACGAGTCACAATGTTGCTCAGATTGCTGGTGTTCGATCCATCATCAACCTGGAAGGCGATTGTACGCGATAGTGGTCCCTGATTGATGTTGGACGAGAAGAACCTTACGCTGCGCAAGGCGGTCTGATATGCCGTCACCGCCGCTTTACCGGTCAACGTCAGGGTTCCCGAATTCGCGTCCCAATTGCCGACAATCGCGCCTGCGTTCTGGAAGAACAGGAAATCTTGCCCGATGGCGTAATTACTGGCGATCTGGATCGTTGCAGCTGCGATCATCGTGCTGTCACCGTCAGTGATCGCAAGCGTCGACGTGATCAATGTCGCCGCGCTATTTTGCGTGTAGGGGACTGCCGAACTTTCGATTGCCAACAAAACGGGCGAGTTATTGACGGGTTGGACAATCAAAGTTCGCGTTACTGTCGCGCTCGAGTAAATCCCGTCAGACGCGGAAAACGAGATCGTTCGCAACGATGTTGTCGGCGAGACTTTGGTATCGAGGAATGACACTGATTGCAGGGCTGCCTGATATTCGGCAACCGTTGCAACTCCGTAAAGCTTCAGAATCCCCAGATTGGGATCCCATGAGCTGTTGATTTTCAGAGTTCTGGTGAAGACCAGGAAATCTTCCTTTTTCTGATAATTGCCGAAGATTCGAATCGTTGCCCCAGGAAGTGTCGGGCTATCGGGGTCGGTGACGAGCATTCCTGGTGAAACAGGTGTTGCAACGCCTTCTGTGGCGATCGCGACTCCGCTGTCGGGAACCAGCAGTGGCGGGTTGTCGAGGGTAACAATTGTCACATCTCGTGATTGAGTGCTGACCGAACCGGCGTCGGGAACAGCGAAAGTAATCGTCCGCTTCAGTCCACCTTCAACCAGTGGATTCTGGCTCGAATTCTTATAAGCGACTGTTCGCAATGCAGCCTGGTATTCCTTGGTCGAAGCCGCACCGCTCAGCGTTAATGTTCCCGTCAGGGCGTCCCAGCTTCCGAAGATTTTGGTCGTGTCGGTGAAGATCAAGGTATCGACGAGTTGATCATAATTGGCCGAAATCTGAACCGTTGCGCCGAGAATCTGATCGGCTCCGACCGGCGTCACGGTCAGCGTCGATGTGATCAGCGATGTCGTTTGTTCTTTATACAAGAGCGGTGTGGTTTCGATATTCGACAGAATGGCCGAACCGGATGTAATACAGGTGACGACAAGATCATTGCCATCTCCGCCAGTGTAACTGACCCGGAACGAATAGATCGATCCTTTGAACGTCGTTGAATAAACTCCACCAGCAACCATGTTTGTGAAAGCACCGGTGAATGGCTTGGCGGACGTATTGCTGATGACCGTATACGACGTGCCGATAACAGGAGCGAACTGGAATGCGAGGTTTAAAATCAGACCCGTCGCCGTGAAGCCGGCGGTCGCCATTGGAAGTTCGTTCGGTACAAAGAACGTGTTGGGGAAAATATCCGCGACGATGTTGCCCAGGCCCGGTTTGAGGGTGACCAGGCCGCCGTTTCCGTCGAGTCCCGTTGAGGAAAATGCACTATCATCGCCATCATCGAGAATGATTTTGCCTTTTCCTTTGCTTGCTTGAACCACGAACGTCGACGCGCCCTTCGTCGGGACGGTTTGCGCGGTGTTCAGCGTGATATCCCCCGTCTGGCTGGTGCTTCCGTATGTCACAGAACCGGATACAGTCGTAACAAAATTCGCCAGATCGGAATCCGCCAGACTCAAACCAGGTACTGTGACAAATGTCCCGCCGACGTTGAAGAGGCTGGTGGAAAGCGAAGGCTTGACCACAATCCCCGCCGAATTGGCGGACGCTGTTACTTGCGACCCCAGGAATGAAACAAATGTGGCGCAGATCAGAGTGATCGCTGTGGGAGAATTGGCACCGGATGTCACTTTGGCAGAAATCCATAGCGGACCAACACCGTCGTCACCGATTCCGGCTGCGGTCGTGTCCGATGCGATCAGGATTGTTCCGCCAGCAGTGATGGCGTTTGCCGTGGCAGACGAGACATCGATCCGTCCCTTGGCCCGGAGTGAAACGGACCCGCCAACGACGATCGGTCCGGTAAAGGTCGTTAAATCTCCCGTCGTGTCACCAGACAGCGATCCGTCGAGAGTGATATTACCCGGCCACAACAGATCGTCATTCAGAGATCCACCCGACGACAGGTTCAGATTCGTCACGTTAGCGCCCGTCGCCTTGGTTCCGTCCGCACTGTCGACGATCAGCCAGTTGATAAAGCCGGGGATTTCCAGTTGCGAACTGACCGTCAACGTTCCGATATTCCAAAGCGCTATTGGTGCGTCACCCACCAGAAAATTCGTTGTCACATCCGTCACGAAACCGGTGACATTGATCGATTTATCGGTACCAACAGCATCAATGCCGGCGGTCAAATTCTTTCCATTACTGACATGAATGACGGCATTAGCACCTGTGGGAGTGATCGCAAAATTACCGAATCCGCTCGCATCAATCGCACTGACTGCGGTGAAATTCACCGGGAATCCGTCCACATTGACCAGCCCGTTATTGGTCAATGAATTCGATGAACTGGCCGCAAGATAGCTGGCCGAATCTGCCCTGGTTCCCTTGAAGGCCAACCCGTCTGCACCGCCGCCACCGGTATACGAAAGGGTCGACGTTTCAAGAAAGTTGCCATACGTCACATCAACGGTCAATGTATCGACGCCGGAATCGCCTGCGATCACGATCGAAGAGAATGTGTTGCGCTTGTAGGATGCGGTCACCACTCCTGCGGACAATACCTGGAGCGTTGTTGAATCGCCTGGTGCTTCGCGCAGTGTAATGTTGGTCGCACCGGTACCAGTTTCAACGAAGATCTGACTGCCCGACGAAATTCCATTGGCCGACGCCGAAATCGAGTACGCACCGGCGGCGAAGGCCTTCGGAACAGTGAAGTGAACTGTCGACAGGGTACTTCCGGTCGCAACGCCGGGTGCCCAGCCTGTCGTCCTTGCGTATGTTACTTTCCCC
>JANXOO010001186.1 GCA_025353525.1 Schlesneria sp.
GTCGATTAGGGCTTCCGATCACATCCGCGCACATGGAGTCGATCGTCAAGCAGGTCAACCGCCGACTCAAACGGAGTGAGAAATTCCGGGCCGACGAAGGGTGCGAAGCGCTCTTGCAACTCGTCGCGGATGAACAGAGCACGACTCAACCGATGGCCGAGTTCTGGCGAACGAGATCCCAAACCCAAACAGGATGCCGGACTTACTCAAAACGCGCCAGCCTGACATCCGATGATTCGCAAAGTGCGTCGTCCACTCGTGTTCCAAAGGTCATCGCTCATCGGCACATCAATTTCGGCGTGAACGATTTTATCGGACTCATTTCATTGGCAGAACTTTGATGTTTTTGTACCAGCAATCGCTGCCGTGGTCCTGCAAACCGATATAGCCTTTCCGCGAATGTGATTTGTAAGCCACATCAAATTTATGTGCTGAACCGTCGGGGCGTTTATTCGGTTCGGGCCATTCGTCGAAATCGATACGATTAACGTTGTCTCCGTTCAACTCGATCGTCAGCAGATTTCGATCACTTGTGATGACGATGTGGTTCCAGTCTCCAACCGGCTTCATTGCGTTTCGTGCTGGCGAGACCAGGTCGTAGATTGCTCCTGTGTCGTGAAAACCCGCTGTGGTCGTGTCGTCGATCGCGATCTCGATTCCGTTAAATCCGATATCCTTTCCTGGCCTGGGCAGCAACGGAAACGTCCTGACAAAAATCCCGCTATTACATTTCGGCGATATTTTGAAGTCGACCGACAGTTTGTAATTCTCCAAAACCTTCTCGTGAACCAGCATGTAATTGCACGGATGTGGATTCAAACCACCGTCCTGAACGTGCGTCGCATCGATCGGTTCACTCTTCGGCGACATCCAGCCCTGCGTCGTTTTACCATCAAACAGCAAAACCCAGCCGGCTTCCCGCTCGTTTTCCGTTAATTGATTGTCAGCGGCAAACGCGGACGTACTCAGAGCAAGTGTCACCAGAAGCATTTGTGTGATCGGTTGCATCGAAACCCTCTTCCAAAGTGTGAACCGCATCCTGTTTCAGAGCGACCACCCGTTTCGATAGTCCCGATGGACGTATTGATTCAAATCGGGCGAATTCAGAACTTTCAGGTTTAAACTGTCCCAATCCAGTTTGTTGCCGGGTTCCCGAAGTGCGAGAACCCCTAACAACACCGTTTCAGTCATGGGGCCGGCGTAGTCAAAATTGTCAACCGGACGCTTGCCCCCCAGACACGCCTGATACCACTCTTCGTAATGACCAGGTGAACGCTCCACGGTTTTGGGAATCGATTTCGCCTGCTCCATCAATGCAGTCGGCAACAATTGAGGCATCCCGCCGTGTGATGAGTGAAACAGTTTTCCCTTGCTTCCCGAATACAGGACACCATTATCGGGAAGATGCTGACCCGAGGCCATTTCGGACGGTGTCGGTGGCATCAGCCCTCCGTCGTACCACGTCATGGTGACTGGAGGCAATTTGCCTCGCGCAGGAAATTGATATGTAATCATCGCCGCGATCGGGTAAGAATCAAAATTCGGTTGATTGTCGAGAAACGAGCCATCAAGAGTTGTGCGGGCTTCAACTGATGTCGGCGCCCCAAGATTCAGAGCCCAGACGGGATGGTCGAT
>JANXOO010001225.1 GCA_025353525.1 Schlesneria sp.
GCGATCGACAGTACTATCAAAGTCGCGACTCGGCTTTCTGGATGCGACAACATCGGCTGGGCAAGCCTATCTGTCCGATGTCGATTGGGCCATTGATTACGCCATGCAGAACCGCCTGGCGATGGCACGAGCCGTCGAATCTTTGCTTGGAAGTCTGTTTGAAGTCGCAATTGACTGGTCAACGCTGATCCATTGCCACCACAACCATGTGCGACGAGAAACGCACTTTGGAGAGCAGTTCTGGATTCATCGCAAGGGAGCATTGTCAGCCGCCGATCAGGAACCGGGTGTGATTCCCGGATCGATGGGCACCCGCAGTTATCATGTCACCGGCCGAGGATTTTCTGCGGCATTGCAATCGAGTTCTCATGGAGCTGGTCGGTTACACTCCAGAGCCGTTGCACGGCACCAGGTCTCAAAGGCGGATCTTGAACGGCAGATGCACAACGTCTGGTTCGATGCAAGACGCGCCGATCACTTGCGAGACGAAGCTCCCGCCGCCTACAAAGATGTCGGCCGAGTCATGCGAGCGCAGCGTGAACTGACAAGAATTATGCGGCAGTTGCGTCCCGAGTTGGTCTACAAAGGAAATTGAACGTTGCTGATCGATCAGGAAAGCAGATACAGTTGCGTACAGCTCTGTCCTGCGAAGTCATTGCCTCCAGACGTGAACCGCAATAACAGGACCAAAGACAGATTTCTTTCTGTGTTGGTGCGACACACCGAAGCCGCGTCGGTCGATGTGACCGACGCGCCGAAATTGGGGCCGAAACGAACCACCAGCGACTGTGCTGCAAGTTGACACGTTCGGCCCTGATGGGCAATCCGATCTCAAGTGCGGATTGGCGGCTTTCGGGCAAGCCCTCTATTCCGATTCCGCCGCCTGAGCGACCGCCGGCGATTCCTGATAGGGAACCATGTGCGGACAGACTTCTTCGTCGCCGTCAAAGAACCGCAAGCCTCGAAGGACCAGCGTCCGGCTGGGGCCTGCGGTCAGGGTGAGCGTCCAACGCGTTGCGGCGGCCGCAGGAAACGTCACCGTCTCGTCAAACGATTTCAAGGGAGTTTCGACGACAGGCTGACGCGAATCAGGGTCGTTCGTTTCCAGCCGCATCACTCGCGCCTCGTGGTCCAACCCGCTGTGCTGTGAATGAATGGCCATCCCCGTGAGTCGAACGGGGACGGGAAACTTCAGATAAAGCACGGCCTTTCCATCGACCAATGGCTTCGAATGCCACATCACCTTTGGGTCAAATGTAATTCCAGGACCCGAACTTGGCTTGATTTCTTCGCGAACAATGTTGACGACCTTTGTGTTCAGCTCTTCACCCGCCGTTGTGGTCACATCAGGGTAAAAGTCAGGCATCCCCGGCAAGGTCATTGGCCCCAGCGGTGCGAGGCGTTTGGATAACTGATAACCTGCGGGAACATCCTTTTTCGAATCAAACGTCGTCTTCAGAAAAACTCGATCGTTCATACCGAGGACGCGTCGATCTTCCGGGATCAAGACTCCAGGCTGACTGCTCGGTTCAAAGCCCCGACAGTGATGTGCCGGGTTATAGGACATGATGGAACCATTGGATGTCATGTCATAACCGTAGACATCGACATGCGTCAGGCCAAACGCATGCCCCAGTTCGTGTTGTAGCGTCGTTTGAAAATGCGCGTTACGTGTCAACTCCCCGGAGGCGATGTACATCATGCCACCGCCGGTATTGATCCCACCGTTGATGGTACGACCGCCCCCTTCTGGAAAACTATCGTTGGAATTCATCAGCAGGATGCAGAACGCGTGGGGGCAATTGAATCGTGTGAGATTCAGGTGATTCAGCAACTCGACGACAATTTCCGGAGCCCCTCGTTCCGGTGGCGGACGATAGAAATCCAGCGGCCGTTTCCCGGCAATTACCAGGACGGTCGGTTGGGACAATTCGAATGTGTCGCCAGCCAACAGTTCGCAATATCGATTCTGGGCTGCATCAATGTGGCGAAGAAACAGCGTTTGTTCTGTTTCCGAAGGACCTTTTTCGCCGGCAGGCACGAACGCTACCGGCAACACTCGAATCCGAGCGGAAAGCGAGTATTCCGCCGCCATTACGGTGTTTGCGGCCAGATTCATCAGGGCGAATAACGTCAGGCGACTGAACACGACGCCACCTTGTAGAAAGTCCGCAGCATTTGGGATTCTATCACACTAAAAAATGTACGGGCTCAACGTCGGAGGAGCAAGCCGAACGATGTTGAGGAGAGACCGATGCGGCACCTTGCGGATCGGTGACATCCCCGCAGGATGGTCGCCGAACCAATTGGCCAAACGGCTGGTTGAATTCCAGCCGATACCCTGCCGCGTTGCCAGCTTCGGTCCGACACACCGATGCGCCCAAAAGGAACAGCCAAAATGCCATCGGTTGTGTGGCAGGAGGCGGAACTATTCCCGGATGGCTGCGAAACCTGATCGCTCAGATCTGTGTAAGCATCTGCGACAGACGCTGTCAGGAAATCTTTTGCATGAGACCAGGATTTCGAGCGAGGTGCCATTCCTGTCAGCCGTCATGTGACGGATGCCGTCTGATTTCAGTGTGATACCGGCAACACCGTTTCGCTGATCAACTGCACGCCTCCGGGCATATCCCCCTGGCCGCGAAAAATCAGACGCTTCACATCGGCAAGATCGGCTCCGTCGCCTTGTAACAGCGTGGCTGTGCCCGT
>JANXOO010001233.1 GCA_025353525.1 Schlesneria sp.
ATGGACTCTTCGCGTTTGATTTGAGTGAAGCATCAAAATGACATTCGACATCAGGATTCAATCGTCGATTATTCGGATGGCCGACCCGTTGGGCCTCAATGCGGTTTTTTCGGAACGCCGTTCTCCAGGGACTCCGAAGACTCCGACCCTGGCTATGGGAATTCATGGTCCGTTGGACCGAAAGACCGCATGCGACGCCTCTCGTTTTCAGAGTTCGAAATCCCGACAATTTCGAACTCCGCCCGCAGCAGCCCGGTTTCGACCTATTCATTTTTGAATGTCCGGTCGATGTCGAGTTTCAGCGACCAGAGGTATTGCCCGATCGCTTCAAACTGTTTGACGGCACTTCCATTTTCAATATGTTTCGCTGCGGTGACCTGCAAATCGGGCGCGAAGCGTGGCATCCTCGATCCGATGTCGTAACGAGGTGGGTCCAACATCTGGCGCAACGCAAATTCGGGGCGAAGCCGGTCGTGCGCAAACGCGAAATTGATCCCGAGTGCAATTTGCGTTGCCGCGTCTCCACGAGGTTTTTCACTCCCAACGCCGTGACACTGACGACAGTCGAGTCCTCCGTCGCGGAGCGTCAGTTGTCTCCCGACCTCGACTCGTTCGGCATCTGGTTCCTTTGGCAGAATCTCGCGATAAATCAAGCCGTGCTCGGATGCCATTGCGTGCGAAACGAATTCGGCATAAGCCGGAAAGGCGGGCATTCGCATCGTCATCCATGGTCGTGGCTTGTGTTTGATTTCTCCCTTGATCAACCTGGCAATCCAGGGGCCTTGTAACTTGTCGCCGACCCAGGTCAATTGTGGAACTGTTTCAGTCAGTTTTCCCGATCCTTCGTCTTCGACGATGTCCGGCAACAATGCAGACGCGGCGTCTCGGCCATGGCACGCGTTGCATCGCAACGATTTCATCACTCGTGCAAGATGCGGGCTGGTCTCTTCAGGTGTTGCCACTTCGTTTTTCGATCCTGCGTCGAGGTAGACTCGAAGAGCCGTTTTCTCAGAATCGCTCAGGGCAAATTGAGGAATTCCACGTTTCCCGCCGTCCATGCACCCGCGACTTGCTCCATTAACGACGGGAGAACGCAGGTCGGCCGCAGCCAGCTTGCCTGATGTCGAGACAACATGGCAGCGGTCACAGCGGTGTTCCGAGAACAGTTTTTGACCGCGTTCCGGATTACCGGTGTTTTGCAATTCAAACGGGGCGTTGACTCCCGTGGAATTGCGTTCGAGATACGCAGCAAGTTCAGAGGACTCGTCGTTTTTGAGTTGAAAATCGGGCATGTGACTCCCGACATGATGTCGATGAGGCGTTCGCAAAAAGTGTTCAAGGCGACCAGGCAAGTATTTGCTCTTCACCGACGCGAGCGAAACGCGATCCCACTCGGGATGCGGATCGGCCCCGGCAAACGTGTGACAGGCAATACAACCGAGTCGCTCGAACAGAACCGCACCTTTCTTCACACGTGCCTCATCGTTGTTTCGATTGATTGGTGTGTGAGGCGTCTCGCCGGCTTCTCGCAGCGATGCAAGGTACGCAACAAGATCGCTCAGTGCCGCATCGCTGCTTGATAGAAGCAGGCGTGGCATCGTGGTATGCGAGCCGAGTCGAGCGGGGTCTCGCAACCATGCTGCCAGCCAGTTCGGGTCGAGTCGCGATCCGATCCCGTCGAGGTCAGGTGCATGACGAATGCCATCGACAGCGCCGTCCGGGTGCGGGGATGTTGATTCAATCGATTCTGATCGGTGGCATCGGGCACATTGGTATTTCGCGTAAAGCGCCTGCCCCGACAGATATTGTTCCCGCTTTTCCCGACCAGCGGCATTTTCGAGACTGCCAGTCGAGACACTGACCGCAGGGCCGGAAGTCACGTCCCCTTTCGAGCGAACACGTTTGGCCACACTTTCATCGACAGGGTCGTGAAAGAGTGATGTCGGAGGGACCAGTTCGCGAGGAAACCGGTCTGTTTCCCACATGAGCCGAAAGTTCGAGTTCTGCCCCGACACTGTATGCCGCACTTGTAATCGGACGAATCCTTTTTTCAACGGGATTGCGACATCTTTCTTGCCCAGGGAATATTCAACATTGTCGATTTCGAGAACTGCAGACGATTCGGTCTTTGCGTTGAATCGGTAGTTTCCCGAGAAGGGAATTTTCAGGTAGCCGGTGGCGACGACTTGTTCTGGCTGTGTTGCCGATTGAAAACCGGTCCAGGCCATCAACCGGGATTTCGTCAGCCATTGCAGGGAAGGTGCGTACACGACGACGCCGGGCGACAGCCGCGAGATCAGCGCCGTCGTCTCGGGATTCGGCTTTGGTGAGTGCAACCTGTCAGCAGGCATCGTGTCGCGATACAGACGATTCAGCGTAAGAGCCGCAGACTGCTCGATATTCGTGCCATCCGCTGTACGCAGCGAGTACGTGATCCCAAGCTGGTCCACCGGCTTCAATTCGGGGATTTCAATAAAGACCGTCCTGTTGTCGTCCAGCAGCGTCACCGATTTGGGTTCGACAGAATCCCGGCCGATCTGGCCTGGAGCAGACGGCTTGAAATCGGGTGATCCGTACTCCTTCGACCAGCGATAATTCCACGCTTCGAGTTCATAGTTCAGAGGGTTTTCAGCGTCCTCGCGGTTCAGCGGGCGGGTAAAGGTCAAGGCGACACCGTTTTGGTACGTTTGCATGTCAACCAGCATGTCGACATTTCCGCCGGTGTATCGGACTCGCTGGAAACATCCATCATTGACGGCGCTGCTGACCCAGCCTTTGAGCCCCGTCAGATACAGTTGCCCATCCCCCGGATTGAACCTCCCTCGATGCACACCCGAAGCAAATCGCAAAGGAAACCGTGTCGAACCACCATTCATGACAATCGAGTCAGAACGCACATGCGGGAGTCCATCCGGCAATTTGACTTCCCGTTTTTCTCCTCCAACATCACTCTTCCCGCCATTTTTATGACTTCCCGAACCCGACCATTCCCCTTCCGACACCATCAACCGCAATTCACATTGACCGTAAGACAGATGAAGCAGCTGGCCCTCAAGTGGTCCCCAGCGGTTGCCAGCCACCCAGACCTGACCACCGCAACTGTTATCCACGAGCCGCGGGAACCAGCAAAACGGGCGTTCAAAATCGGTGGGTGGAGTCGGTCGATGGTGCGACATCATGGCACCGTAAAATCCTCCTTCACGCACATTGAATACTGCCGAACCTGGCGTCCATTCGCCTTCCTGAGGCGCCACCGTGATCTCGTCGTGTGGACCAATACCGATTCCGTTAGAGTTTCGGAATCCGGTCGCATAGACATCCAGCTTCGATCCATCGGCAGAGACTCGCAGCAGACAACCATCGTGAGGTGTCGCGGAATCGCAATTACCTTTGGCAAAATAGAAATTGCCCGCCCGATCGGTCTCCAGGCAAGTAACATATTCGTGACCGTTCAGCGAAACATACGCATCCTTGTTGAAGTTCTCGTAAAAATCGGCCTCGCCGTCGTCATTGGTGTCGTGCAATCGAGTGATCTGATCGCGACCAACGACATAAATCGATGGTTGCTTCGAGTTTGAACCCGTCGAATCAGTCCCGGTTTTGACTTTGATCCCCAGCGGCTGAAACAATCCCGTTGCATATCGACGCCAGGTGATTCGATCGAGTGTTGTGTCGAGACCGTCGACGAGCCAAACGTCTCCGTGCAGCGTACACACGACCGCTCGACCATCAGGCAGAAAATCATGTCCGCCACAAAACATGAGCGCATTGAACCGGTTCTCAAACGGCAAGTTGATTGTGTCGATCACGTACGGTTCGCTCCCTTGTCCGATCTCACCCGCCGTCACAAGTGGATCTCCCCAGATTGCCGTCCCGGGTTTCATGAGTGCAATTAAATCTTCCGGACCTTTCAGCATCGACGCCGTTTTTTCGAGGACCGACTCATCCAGCGCCGGGCCAGCGATCAAAACCTGCACAGTGACGGCTTCGGAACGGGCGGGAATTGTGAGCAAATGACATTGGTCCGGACCGCGCTTCAGCACGGCTGTATTCGTGTTGCCAACCAGTCGCACGCGGGCATCCTGATCTGCAACGAGCATCGACAGCGATGAAGACGATGGTTCGACGCGAATCGTGCGGCTCAGCACGTGTGCATCATTCGCGTCGATCAGCCACGGAGATTCGAAAACAACAGTCGGCGGCAAATGCAGATTGCCGGACGGTTCGTTCGATCCGACAGTGAACTTCAAGACGACGCGTTGGCCGTGACGGTACAATCCTTCATAGTGGGCTTCGGTTTTCGGCAGCGGGCCGAATGTGTGGTTTTTTCGGTGATCGGTGAATTCGTCGGTGCGAGAACATCCAGCCAGATTCGGAGTCGTGAAAGTAACATTTCCTTCGAGGCGCGGCGGTACAATAATCCCGTACCGTGCTGCGTCAAACTTGAGAAATCCCTCCCATCCAGCCGAAGCCCGCAACTGCTCGGTGTCGTAGCAGATCGAATGCGTCCGATTGTCGCCGACCCGAACCACGATTCCTTTATATACAGTTCCACCAGGTCCAACGATCGAGCCGCTGAAAAACGGGCCGGTATCCATTTGACCAAACCGGTCATCGCGCGAATCCTGTTCTGTCCAGCGAAACCCGAGTGCATCTTCGCCCCAATGCCCTTCGATTCGTTGACGCTCTCGACCGGTCCCATTCACGCCCGGTGCCAATGAACCGACAATGGCGGCATTTTTTCCAGTCGCGTCTTCGACCTTCGACTGTTCAACCAACGCATCAAAGTGCCAAAGTCCCAACGTGAGCGGATCAGGAACAAACGGTGCCGAAGGAATTGCATCGATCGATCGAATTCCTCGCGAGATTCGAACTTCATCGATCAGTCCCGTACAACCGAACGATCGATCAACGAGACTCGCAATCGCAAGCTCACCCGCTAATGATTTCGCTTCCGTTTGCAGGACCGTCTGGGTGGCAACCGGTTTTCCGTCGACAAAAAGTCGAATTCGCACAGGTTCGATGACCATCGCCAGAGAGTGCCACTGGCCGTCGCAAATCATCGCGTTGGAATGGCAATGGTCCGGAGCAAAACCAGGTGCAAAAACGGTCAGGTTTCCTGTCCCCGCCATTGAAAACAATTCCCAATGCGTGCCCGACGATTTTTGTTCGTTGGATATGAGAATATTATACGGACCTTTGTCAGTGAGCTTCGCCCAGCACTCGGCAGTGATGGGAAACTGGTGGAACTCGCCCCTTCCGGCGACCATTGCAGAACCAGCCTGCCCATCGAGAGCCTTTCCGAACTTGCCCTCTTTCAAACGCGGCAAATTCGCATTGGCTGCCGTCGTTGCCGTCGCCGGAACTTGAGCAACGGGAACAGCAGTACGCATTTTCGGTCGCGGACCTGCAGGCTGCCCGTTCAGTTGAGGCAACAGCCAGTCGAGTCCATCAAGGTTATCGCTCAACCGTTCTTCGGCGTCGTCGTTGGTGTGCCCGA
>JANXOO010001240.1 GCA_025353525.1 Schlesneria sp.
CATCGAAATGCTTGAACAGCGGCTGGTACTCAGCGTGACAGCCGTCAGTGACACGTTCACGGCACAAGCATCAACGAGCGCGTTAGCAACGTCGACATTCGATGTTCTGGTGAACGATTACGGGACGGGATTGTCGATTGCTTCGGTCGGTTCTGCTCCCTACGGAACCGTGACGATTCAGCAGGCGTCGACGCAAGGTGGCCGCCAAACCTTGCTATTCACTCCAACAATGGGCTTTTCCGGTTCCGAGAGCTTCGTCTACACCGCCTCGGACGGTGCGGGAGGCACATCTCAGGCGACCGTCAATGTCAACGTCGGTGGCGGATACGGGTATTCACCACCCGTCATTTCGAGTCTTTCAACTCACAGTATATCCACTCTTGGCGGTACGGCGATTCTTGTAGGCGGAAGTGGATATAATTCAGTGTCGGCCGTGCTGCTGGGTGGCGTGATGGCCCAGTCGTTTACTGTCCTGAACTCGGGTCAGATCTCGGTCGTGACCGCCCCGCATAGCCCTGGAACGTGCGACGTGACGGTGGTCACCTCGTGGGGAAGTTCCACTGCAAACTCCAGTACGAGTCTCACATTTCAGACGCCGACAGGCCTTCCAGCGATCTCATCCGTCTCCCCTGGAACAGCCACCACATCAGGCGGTTCCACGATCACGATCACGGGCACTAACTTGTCCAATGCCTCCGCGATTACCGTAGGCGGGATTCCCGCCCAAAATTTCACGGTCACTTCGTCGACTTCAATTTCCTGCGTCACTCCCGCACACGTCTCTGGCCAGGTCGACATCCAGGTCACAACCCCGGTCGGGGTTTCAACGATCAGCTCGAGCGACACGCTGACATTTACGACGCCGACACTCAGTCCTGTCGTGAGCAGTATGTCATCAAATGGCGGTCCTTCCAGTGGCGGAGGAAGTCTGACTCTGTTGGGCGCGAATTATACCGGAATTCTCTCGATTCGCTTCGGAACCGTCGCCGCCACAAGTTGGTCGAACAGTTCGTCGAATTCCCTGACGGTCGTGGTTCCGGCCGGCGTTGGAACGGTCGATGTGATCATCACGAATAACGCGGGTTCGTCAGCAGCAAGCAATTCAACGAAATACACATACGTCTCGTCTGCAGTGACGGTGACCGGATTGTCAGTGAGTAGCGGACCCCTGATCGGCAACTTCCCGGTCACCGTGGCCGGGACTGGAATGGCCAGTGCGAGCAATGTGTTTTTTGGTGCCGTGGCGTGTACCAGCTTTATTATTAACAGCCCGACCTCGCTGACCGTGATCGCGCCTGCCTCGGCCCTTGGAACCGTCGACATTACGATTCAGTCAAATGGGTCGACTTCGGCAATCACAGCCGCCGACCGATTCACGTTCGTCACGCCTCCTCCGGGTCTTTCGGCAATCTCAAATCCATCGGGGCTGATTACTGGCGGAAATTCTCTGACCCTGACAGGCAGCTTCTTGTCGGGAGCCACCTCATTGGCGTTCGGCAGCACCATTGTCAGTGCCAGCGGGTTCGTCGTCAACGCGACCGGAACATCGATCACCGTGACAGTTCCGGCAGTCGCCGCCGCCACAAACTGCGATATCATCATCACGACGCCGTATGGAAGTTCAGGCATCTCAACCGCCAGCCACTACGCCTACACCAATCCACCGGCGATCATCACTGGCGTGAGCGTTACGACGGGCCCGAGCATCGGCGGAACCGTGACCCGGATTTCGGGCAGCCGCTTTCTGGGAGCGACCTCGCTACTTTTTGGAAATACTCCAGCCAGTTCATTTACGGTCATTAACGACAACACCATTGACGCCACATCCCCGTCCGGACTTCCTGCCGGGGTCTCCGCATTGCCCGCTCCCCTGACGGTCGACATCAGAATCGTCAACGCCGCAGGCACATCGACCCCCGTGGTGGCCGACCAGTTCGTGTATGTCAACCCACCGCCATCCATCAGCTCGCTCAGTGTTTCCTCGGGTCCCGTGGCAGGAGGAACGCAGGTGGTGATTTCGGGCAGCCACTTCACCGGTTCAAACAGCCTTGTTTTTGGAAATGTGAACAGCACGTCATTCACAATCGTCTCGGATACCTCGATCATCGCTACGACGCCAGCCGAGCCCGCAGGTTTGGTCGATATCAGAATCTCGGGCAGCTCGGGGACGTCCGTTGTGTCGAGTCTCGATCAGTTCACGTTTACAGTTCCGGTGACACCTCCGTCGATCACGGGCTTAAGTGTCACTTCTGCCACGATTGCCGGCGGAATCGTGACCACGATTTCGGGATCTCACCTGACCGGAACAAGCAGTCTTCAGTTCGGAAATCTGGCGTGTACGACATTTACCGTCGTCTCTGACACGGTGATCACCGCTACAGTCCCGACGCTGGGGACCCAGGCCCTCACGTCACCGCTGGTTGTGGATGTGAAGTGCACCAACAGCGGTGGTTCATCGGCCGCCGTTGCTGCTGACCGGTTCACATTCACCAATCCGCCTCCCGTCGTGAGCAGTTTGAGTGTTTCCACCGGATCTGCCAGCACGGGAATCACCGTGGTGCTGACCGGCACCTGGCTGACCGGTGCCGTCAATGTCCTGTTTGCGGGGAATCCGGCAGTCTCGTTCGTTGTCAATTCGGACACGTCGGTCACGGCCACGTCGGGACCCGTCGTACCGGGGACGGCGGATGTGCAGGTTGTGACCGGTTCTGGTACGTCCACCGTTTCGAATGCCACGAAAATTGCCTTCCAGACGACGTGGTCTGATGGCACGGGGGCGGGCCTGACGACGTTGAACTCGCAAAACGTTCCTGTCATCGACGGGATTGATACGAGCGGTGGTGCGGTGGGTGGTAACGACAGCGTATTGATTTTCGGTGTGGGGTTCGGAACCGTTACGGCAGTCCTTTTCGGATCGTCGCCAGCGTCGTTCGTCATCAATTCTGACAACTCGATTACGGCGCTGTCACCGGCCCGGCCAGCGGGTTCGGTGGCCATCACGCTGCAGTCGCCTGCAGGCCCGTCACTCGTCTCGGGAAACAGCCAGTTCAGCTACATCTCGCCGGACGCGGTCCCGTCTGTTGCCGGAGTCGCTCTGGCTGCCGGCGCTGGTGGCGTCGGCAACCTGCTGTCGATTCAGGGCGCCAACTTCACCGGTATCACCAATGTGACCGTCGCAGGGACATCCGTCGCGTTCACGGTTCAGTCGCCGACAACAATTCTGGCCTCGGTTCCGGTCGGCGTCACCGGGACCAGCGTTGATGTCGCAGTCTCGAACAGCAATGGCACTTCGGCGAGTTCCCCGTTGAGTCACGTCACCGTTGGAAGTTCGAGTCCCCCGGCGGTTCCTGCGGGCGGCACGGGAAACGGGTCCGGCGGTTCCACCGGCTCTGGCGGCTCGTCAGGTTCAGGAAATTCTGGCGGGACAGGTGGTTCGAGTGGCACAGGGACTACGGCGACGATTACGCCGAACGGCAAATACGTCGTTCCGGCGACGGCCGGATATCCTTCATCACTGGCGGGTACAACCCCCGCAACGGGGCCGATGTCCAATCCGCTGGGCAGCGTTCAATCGATGTTCCCGATTGGACAAGGGTACAGTATCACTTACGATCGCTCTGTATTGACATCAACACAACTCGACCTGTCGAATGGCGGCAGCAGTGACCTGGATCAACGCTGCTGGATTCAGACGAGCATCATCTCGCAAAGTGGCAGTTCGATTCAGACGTATGTACAGGCCAACAACCTTGCGAACGGTGCTGTCGAGACGGTGACGACAACGATCAAGGCGTCGATTTCGTATTTGGCCGTTCACAAAGAGGGACCCGGGATGGGGAGTATCGGTTCGACATCGAATACGAACTATACCTATTCTCTGTCATACGGAATCGTCGATGTCATGGTCGCCGCAGGGGGAACGGGATTCACAAAATATACGGTCGACTCCGCGTCCGGTTCGGGCCAGAGCCACGGCTCGCTGCACAATGTGACGACATTCAGCTCCGACGATGTCAGCCGAAAATATGTGGGGGATGTCGAAAATGGATTGGGGAGTGCCACGGGGACTGATATCCGCAACGCATCGATCAACGGGTTAACGACAACCGTCAACGCATCCGCAGGTATCACGGATACGGCGAATGTCACCCGAGGTTCGTTCGATTCGCGGGAATTCGGCGGCGACGGGTATCGGAATACCGACTACAACTTTTCAGCCACAGATGTCCTGGACTACCGGATTCAGGGCCGGGATTACTCACGCAATCATTCCTGGGGGACGTACATCCAGCAGGCCAACGGTGACACCAGTAACGTCGGGTTCTACGGAGGGCACAACTGGGGGAACGATACCCACATCGGTGGCGACACCAGCACGACGACGACCGTCACCCCCGCTGCCACCGGTTCGGTCGGTTCAACAACGCTGACGAATACGCTGTCGACCAGCGACAACGGTTCTGACAAGTACGATTTCCAGAACTACGGCACCACAAACTACGGGATCGTCGGCAGTACGATCACATCGAGCAGCAGCGACACGCACACCAACACCGACGACGGCAGCGATTTCTGGACGCTGGACAGTGTCGGCGGAATCCAGCAGAACGTCACGCTGACGGATGGCACGGTCGTCGCCTCCCACGACGATTTCCACGATTCGTTTGGCGATCACAGCAGTTACTCGGACTCACAAATCGGCACGGTCGGCACCGCACAGGGAGGGACCGACACCTACACCAGCGGCACCATCGACGTCGTGTCCTTCGGATCCTCGGACACCGTCGCAGCCACGGCCACGGCGACGAACACGTACGGGACGCCGACGGTGATCCAGATCAACGACAAAAGCGGCGATCAGGGAACGTACACCGCGACCAGCGGCAGCGTCGATATTCAGACGCTCGGTGCTGGCCCGAAAGACATCGGCGATGCGATCACATTTTACAGCACTCTGAACGAGCAGGACACGCCGACGGACAAACTCAAAATCGTGAACACGACAATCGGCCAGGTCGGAGTCGGCGAATTCCTGAATATGACCGAAACGATCACGTTAACAGACCTCACATCACCTCCGTCGACAGAGGTTTACTACGATGCAGGGACAGCCCTGTTGCTACCATCGGGCAACACCGAATCCGACCTCGCCACCGATACAACAACGATCTACGCACAGCCGGTCATCACCGACAAACTCGACGCCAGCGATACAAAAACGCTGGCGGACGGAACGGTCGTAACGAATGGTTCACACCGAGACGATTCGGACAGCATCAATACAAAGATCGTCAACATCACGGGTGATGGGCACATAGAAAACTCGTGGGCCGACGGCACGCACGTCGTTGCCACGGACGACTTCACGTATGACTACGATACCAAATTCAGCGACCGATATTCCAGAAGCGATTCCATTGGACAAAGTACGGTGACGCCCGTCCCCGGAGGTTCCATCGCCTTCGCTAACGCCGTCAGTCTGATCACGACAACTCCGCCGGGAATTAATCCTGCCAACCTTGCCAGTATCGAGCTTCATGTGTTTGGCGAGGACAATTCGGCGAACCCGGCCGTCAACAACGAAACTGATACGATTACGTCCAATAGCGTAGCCAACGGCACCATCAGTGCCAGCGATTCGGTCGATGTCAATATCACGGTACTGACATCGGGGCTCGTCACGATCATACAGGACAGCAATTCCTGGACGGACAATTACACTGGAATCAGCGGTAGCGGCGTGACATCGTTCACTGCCCCCGGAAGCACGACGGCGGTCTGGTCCGGTGGCGGAAGCGGCACTTCGAGCGACACGTTCGTATCGACCGACGCCCTGTATACGAAAGTGATCGGCCAGCCTGCGGCGGGGGTCGCGGTCGATATCCTGACGAATGCGACAACGACCGATCCGGGCGGAGGTAGCGACTACCATCAAATCCAGGTTCTGGCCGATGGAGGCCTGACGGGAATCGACACGTTCACCAGTGGCGATACGCAAACGATCACTTCGTCGGGTCACGAATTCGTGACCGTTGTCTCGCTCAGCAGCGACGGACTGAATACACTGAGTGTCAACGACTCCGACCGCACTTCATCGACACTGACCGGAAGTCTCGTCAATGGAAACAACGGCGGCGACAGCTACGCGTTCGACGCCAACGGTCAGCCGACTGCTTTTTCGGAAGGCAACACGAATACCCAAACCGGTCAGTTGAATTCGTGGCAGAACGAAGTGACATCGGAAAACGACATCGTGGGAAAAATCGATCCGTCGACAGGGCTGACGACGATCAATACGCGAGTCGCTGGAAGCGCAGATACGGTGACTTCGCAGGACGTAGTCGGGATCACCGACGTTCACTCCGCATCACTGACCGACCCCGGCAGTGATGTCGTGACGGGAGGCGATACGAATACCGGAACCGAACAGATCAGCGACAACCTGAACAACACGGTATGGGAAGTTGGAACGCTTGTATCAGGACAAACGGTCGACCTCAAGAACGTCTACATCCAGATCGACAATTCACTCGACGGATTCGTGATTTCCGATACAATCGCAGCGAACGGGACGGAAACGTATCGCAATACCGTGATCGGTACTTTCAATTCGCCAACAATTTATGACGCGCAGTATGGAACGCTCTCCAAAACCGATGCAACGACGGGGGTGACAACGATCGTCAAACTGTCCGATGTGATCGATACGAAGAGCAGCGACACGGTCAATAACGTCGACACGATCGTGACATCACCGACCGGTGTCGACACGGAAACAGTAAGCAATCACGACATTGGCGTGTTATCGCAGGTCTGGTTGCTGGCGAGTGTCACATATCAAATCAACGCATCAGGAGTACCGACCGGCACGGTAACAACGTCGACCGAGTCCGGGAACGACACCGAAACGAAGCTGGATGGGGTCCTCACGGACCCTGGCTTAAAAGACGCACAGGCAACGACGACCGCAACAGCAGGCACCTCGGCACCTGCTGCGCCCGGTGTCCCTCATCCGGGCGACTTGTTTACGGCGCTGCAGAATTCCAATGGAAACACACCGCAACCGGCAAACACACCGCAAGGAGGCACCCCACAACCGGCGAATCCGCCCGCGCAGGCGATCCAGCAAGCGGCGGTGAACCAGCAAAACGCAGTTCTGAACGCCAATGAAAACGGCGCGAACGCACCGGGCAACGCCGCAGGCGGAAACACTCAACAGGCTCCGGCTGGCCAAAACAATATTGCAGGAACGATGCCACCGCCGGGTGGGGCACAAGGAAATCTCAACGTTCCGCCCGCCAAAGTAGTTGTTCCACCGTCAAATGTCGCGACGCCAATCAACGGTCGGGTTCGGGTTTCAAGTGAATTGACAGCGGCGCAAATGCAGGCGTTGACTGACGAATACGGGCCGCTTACGGACAAGCAAACAATTGTATTTCGAGATTCACAAAACTTAAAGTGGTCGGGAACGTATAAGAAATCCGACGGGAGCACTGGTACCTATACGGTTCGGCACACCAACCAATCTTCGTATATTGTGGCGACGTTTACGACTTTCAAGACTGCCGATCGCAAAACGATCGTCGTCGACAATCGAACCGGAGAAG
>JANXOO010001226.1 GCA_025353525.1 Schlesneria sp.
CGAGAGAAGGTCAAGAGAGGATTCAAACGGGCCTTTCAGACGCCGCCCACCTTTCGCCAACCCCGAAATTTTGCCAAACTCACGCGTGAAAATGACGACGATCCGGCTGGTTTCACTGAAATCAGTCACTCGCAGGATGAGTCCCTCGGACTTTTCGGCAGACATGCTGGATCCCGAATACTTAAAAATTACCCGATCCCGCCGCGACGACAGATTGCTTCGTCATCGAAGAGGACGGAACTGCGAAGATCATTTGCCCGGTCAGGACGTATGTTCGGTGTAAAAGGGAACCAGTCAACCGGCTTTGGTCATGTCATCGGGTGAATTGGTAACGTCCGTCGCTGGTATTCCAACAACCGGGAACGGTTCGCGTACCGGGCGTAACTCGTCGTCCATCGCGAGTCGTTCGAGTGGCACGCCATCGACTTCCCATCGCAACAGCAGATAAATCACTGTGCTGATCGACCAGAAACTGCTGATTCCAATCCCGTTCGCAAGCAGACTGAAAAGGCCTGCCAGCGGTTCCTGCAGCGAAGCAAATGCATGCTTTTCACCGGCGCTGAATGCAATTGGCACGATGATATTTGCAGTTGTTATCCCGACAACAAAGTCGACGACCAGCATCAACATCCCGCCGATCATTAGTCCCGTCACTGTAAATCCGGCCATATGCCACGGACGCCCTGTCAAACCGCTGTACGCCCGACTGAGTCCGCCAAAACTGTCGCAGTCGTCGGTTGCGATTGCAGCAATCATCAACGGCCACCCGAATGCCGTTGCCAGCAACAAGAACGTCATCGCCAATCCTGCCGCGACCAGAACGGGAGATGCGAGCATCAGGCCGGTCTGACCCAGGCCCGGCATTCGGCCCACAAATCCGGTGATGATGAACGCCACACCGATCATTCCTGCAGCCACAAGCGGGATGGCAGGAGCACCCAGAGAATTTCGCACGCGCGGAATGCTGTAACTGATTGAACGCCAGACCGTAGATTCGTCATCGCCATTGAATAACTGTGCCGAACGACGACAGAGGATCGTTCCGCAACACGACCACAGTCCCAGCGCAAATCCAAACTGAATCAGACTGTGAAATCCCCGTGTGGCAACCGCACGTGTCGTATTCAGTGGTTCGTACTTCTGTGGTGACGCAGTCAGGATCGAAATTGCCGGATCGACCACGCTGGCCCATGGCCGCAACAATTTTGCATTCGCCCATCGATCGAAGCGCAGATCGGTGTCGATATAAACCCTGCGATTGGCCGCGATCGCTTCGGTCATCGATTCGTCGAGGGGCAGTATGTCATCAACGATCCATCCCAGGAGACCAAGCAACACGCTGGCGATCATGCCAATCAGAACAGATGCTGGCGAAAGAGCAATCGCTGGGGCTTCGAACAGGCGGATCACCGGGAATCGGACTTTCAATGTGTCGCGCGTCATGATAATGCGTTCGTTGTGATTTCAAGGGCACCAGCAGCAGAGATCGTCAACTCGCTTTACGCAACATCTGAATGAAATAGTCGATAACGCCTTGCGCGTCGACCTCAATCAGCGCTTCGACGTTATTATGCCATGCTGGCCTCTGGCGCCGATCGAAGATCGTCATGCCGCGCGTCAGTCGGCCTTCCGTCTCGACATCGACGGACAAGGTCATTCGCTTGAACAATCGCGGTTGCGAAATGGCCGCGAGGGCCGTCAGTTCTGCCAGCCAGATCCCTTCCACTCCCAGATGCTGTCGATGTGCTCGCAACGAGAACGGCAGCAAGTGACGCAGCAGATTGCCGCAGCGCGACGCGTCGGTCAAATCGAGACGGTCGAGTTGATCGAACGTCAACATGGCACGCTGGCTGACATCGCGAGGAACGATCGATTTCATATTCGGCGACTTCAGCACAACGCGCGCCGCCTCGGGGTGATGAAAGACGTTAAATTCAGCGACGGCTGTCACGTCTCCTTCGCTGGTAACGGTTCCCGCCAGGCAAACCAGGCTTCGCAGCCCGCCAAGGAATCCGGCATCGCGATCTGCGGCCATCGCTACGTTACTGAGCGGCCCAAGCGTCAGCAACGTAATTTCGTCAGGGAATTCTTTGACCAGTTCGGTCATCAGTTTGGCAGCATCACGTGGATGGTGCAGGTCGGCCACGGCAACCTGCAAGTCACCCAGACCATCCGAGCCGTGCAGCAACCTTTGACGGTTCTGCCAGTCGGGCGACATCGCCGCCGACTCGGCTTCGAGCATCCGTTGTGCAGCCTCTGCCTGACCAATCCTGGGCCACTTGGGAGGATCGAGTGCTTCGAGCAATGCTTGCAAGTTTCGCCCCGCCTGCACGGCAGAAACGGCTCCGCCCACAGCGGTCAACGCGACAACATCCAGTTCCGGATCAGCCAGCGCAATCGCAATCGCGAGGGCATCTCCGATCCCGGGGTCACCGTCAATGATAATTTTTTGAGGCATTTTTTCGATTCCCGCGACTCGGGCGTTTTGCAGTAGAATTCCCTGCGGGGGAGCCCGGAACTGTTTTGCGTGGCAACCCTACGGCGAAGATTCCTGTTCAACAACGGCAAGTTCGCGATTCGTATCGAGCGGTCCCCTGACAATTTGAACGAGACCGCCTGGCCAATCAATTTCGATTCGATCGACGACTTTCGTTTCGCCGAGGCCAAAATAAAGCGGCAGTGAACTTTGCGAAAGGTATCCCGATTGTCCGTCCTGGACTTGCGTGAACGTCTGGCCGCCCGCGAAAAGCTGAACGCGGGCTCCCAACCCGTCACGATTGGACCGTGTTCCTTCGAGCCGCAGTTTCAAATAATTCAGATTTCCGTTTTTTGTGCTCAGATCACTGACAAGGACCATAGGCAAACTGTTGAAGTCGTTGGAAACGATATCCAGGTCGCCATCGCCGTCGAGGTCAAAAATCGCGACCGACCGCGTACCGAGTGCTGCCCAAACCGTTACGGGACCGCTACAACCTTCGCACAATTTGTGCGATGAATCGGCCTTTGCACAATCCAGATTGAACCAGGGTGTTGCAGTCCTCAGATCCCTGCGCGGCTCGACCCCGAGCGTAAATTCCGATGCCTGGAATCGTTCGCCCCGATCATTAAGTAACAGCGAATTGTGGTGATAGCGAAACGGATAGTTCATGCTCGCCGTCACGAAGATGTCCTGAAATCCGTCGGCATTCAAATCCGCAACGCTATGCCCCCACGGCCAGAACGTTTCGGTTCCGGTTTTGTCCGAAATATCCTGAAACTTTCCGTTACGATTTTCGAACAAGGCATTTCCGAAAATGTTCATGCCAATTGTTCGGCTCTTGAGCATCGATTCGGGCAAGACATCCTGAGGCGCCTTTTGAGATCCGACGATAACCGGCGAGTCGTCTTCTGTCTTTGTCACCGTGTTGGCCGTGCCGGATTTGACACCGGAACGCTGATTGCACTCTGCAATATTGCAAACCACGAGCAGTGCCACAGACAGCGAAATCGGGCGGATCGAAATGTTCAACGAAGATGCGTTGAACAATCCATGTCGAAAAATGGCTTCCATCTTTTTCCGGTATCCTTGACGCGGACACGATTCAGGCGTTTGTCATAACCCGGCGCAAGTTAAAACGCCGTATTTTCGCTGGTCATCTGACGAGGACCGCAGTGCAGGCTTCCAGCGACCACCCTGCCAGACACCGCATTCAGTATACGACGATTCGATTCTTTGCGACATCGACTGCTAACATCGCTCGGATTGACTCGCCAATTTCGCAGTGCAGGCTGCAGATTCTTTGCGAACCCGGTCCTGGAAAACGTCTCGCGACTCAACGACGAATCGTCCTTTCATTTCCAGAACATCACGAGCAGAATGTAAATCGTCGGCCGTATTCAAAACGCCATCAGCTCCGGGAGAACGCACCCGCCATTGGTAATTGCGACCGGTCATCTCGATCAGGTAGGGGTTTGATACCAGAACCGGAATGGTTGGCGCGATCGGTCGTTCGATCCGAAAAGTTGCGCGACTGGCAGGAAAGAAAATACCGATGACTGAAAAAGAGGGACGGGCACCAGGAAGGCCTGGAGCCAGTTCCCGTTTTTCAGCCGGTATATTTTCCACTACCTATCGCCTGACATCAAGGGAATCATTTGATATGGCCGTGGTGGTGCTGAGAAATTGGCGACGTGTCGACAGGAACTGTGATTCACGCAAAGTCTTTGCCTCATACACCCATCATGAGATTCCGTTCATGGAGAATTGTCGGATGATTGGTCGAATGGCGCGCCGGGGTCTACGTTCGCAAACGATCGAAGCCAGCGGCGATGTTCTTCCGCGAGGGGCGCAAACTCCGGATGTGTCAGGGCGAGCTTCGCGTAGTAATCAAACAACAGTTGGCGCGCTCGCTGCTGCGTCGGCTGCTGATCCAGTACGGCCATGAGTCGCACGACGCCTTCTTGAGGGTCCGAGTAGCGAAGCAGGATTTCTCCAGCCTGGGTCAATAAATCGATATTGTGCGGTTCTTTTCGAAAGCGGTCCTGAATGAGTTGCAGATCCCGGAATGCTGCCTTGGCCTCGCTAAAGTAAGCGAAATGCGGTGCGGCACCCTCTCGATCACCCTGTGACTGTAACGCCTGGGCGAGAAGGTAATGCAATTCGTCATCGTACGACAGCAGTTCGATGGCACGCCTCAGAACCTCCGCAGCCTCGACATCGTGACCATTCTCATCGAGATGCCGACCATATTCTCGCAATGCTTCTGCATTCTGGGGGGCTTCCTGTACTGCGGACTTCAAAAACTTTTCGGACGCAGCGGCATCGCCAAGGGCCTTGTGACAGAGCCCAAGCCCGAGCATGGCTTTGGCCGACCATTTCTTGTTTCGAGGCATGATGTATACAATGCGACTGCCTCGCGTCAACGATTCTGCTGTTGCAGCACAATCGCAAGTTCATAAGCGATCCTGAGCTGTCGGGGATCCAATTCATGCGCCCGCTGCAAATCGGCCTCGGCGCGTTTGATATTATGCTCCACCAACCAGACGCGACTGCGCAATACATAAGGCTCGGGGTCCTTCGGAAAATCCGCAATCCAGGCTTTTATCAATGGGAGTACATCTCCAAATTGCAATGTACGCATGTAACCAATCACGAACGCTTCGCACACTTCATTCGAATCGTCATCTGAGTCGATCAATAGTTTCGGCAGTTTGGCCTTGACTGCGTTCAACTGTCCTGCCTGAGCCATCGCCAGATCATTTTCGCGATGGATCTTCTTTTCCGGCGCACCGTACTTTGCGGCTTGGTCGAGCGATGTTTTAACTTCATTGAGCTGCCCCAAATGCCGGTGGGCTCGTGCCCTGAGCAGCAAGAGGTCGCCATTGGGGTTCGTGATAACGGCACCGCGATGAATCCAGACCAACGCCTGTTCTGGCTCGCGCTCGGCCAAAGAGCGATGCGCCAGCCAACCAATCGAGGCATTCACCCACCAGCTTTTGGTCGCGGCAAGGACTGCGCAGAGAACCACGATGATGACCAGCAACCGCCTGACGCGAGAGCGAAACGAGATCTTTGATGAAGCGGGAGCTCTTTGTGCCGTCGAGTCCGACCGGGGTGGCGAATTTTGTGGTGTTTCACTTAACGACATGGTAATTTCGCGACGATGTCGCTTTCGTGTGGAAGGATGTAGTCGCTCAACGGGATCGCGAGCCGGAGTTGCGGTAGACAGTCAAGGCCTTTCGCGAACCGCTCGCCTCTTCTCGAAAAGCGCCGGTCACCAGATCGTAGTCACCATCGCCATCGATATCGTATGTGGTCATCGCCGCGTGTGAAGCGTCATCTTGAGCGATCAAATGACGTACGAATTCCCCATGATCTCGTTGTTCCAGCCAGATCACTGCCTGCTGATGGTCTGCTCCGGACAATCCCTGCAGTCTCTCAGGTACAAATGCGCACACGGCGAGGTCGAGGTCACCATCTTGATCCAGGTCGACGGGAAGTGCCCGGTGTGCACCTGGCAGGCCCGTCAATCGGTGAACTGTGAACGGAAACTTTCCGCGATTCTCGAACCACCAGACTCCGTGCGATGGCTTCATGATGAATGAATCGAATGCGTCGCCATTTGTGTAAACGACATCCGAATCTCCATCCTGATCGAGATCCACCACGACCATTCCGCTGGAATCGGCAGCGGGGTCACCGGCGGCGTACAACGTGTGTGGAACAAGCTGAAATCGCTGTGGTGCGTCAGGATCGGGTTCATTCAACCATGCAATGATCGTTTCGTGTTCCTGACTCAGAATCGCAACGATGTCGAGTCGGCCATCGCCATTGATGTCAGCGCAGGCGACGTGAATCGTTCCTGGCCGGCGATCGAGCAGTTGGTTCCTGAATGAACCGCCAGTGGTTGTTGGGGAGGTACTCGGGTTAGTATCATTCCACAGGATGTGAATTCCACCCGTTGAATGCCAACCAAACTCGGCGACCACGACGTCGAGGTCGCCGTCGCCATCCAAATCGCCTGTTTGTACATCTGCAACGCGTCCGACGTTCCTCAGGAGCGATTCTGTCCTGGCAAATTGCAGCGGATGGTCCTGGGATCGACCTGGATTCCATCCCGTCACGTCGGCGATCCAGAGAAGCTCGCCGAGTTGATGATCTGCGGGCAAGAAACTACCCAGGTCCGTTATCAGAAGTTCCGGAATCTGATTGCCGTTCAAATCACAGACTCGGACCGTAACAGGGTTCGCGGCGGAATGCGAAAGATTTTGCCAATGATGTTGTTCGGGATCGCCGAAATCAGCTTCCAGGTTGGTCCCTGGCGGCGACCACTTCGCCCCCTTCGCCGCCTGCGCCGGGTCCGATTTCAATTCTCCAGTCAGCGGCAGAGATCAATTCGGTGTTGTGTTCGATGACAAGGACTGAATGGCCTTCGGTCACGAGTCGCCGAAGGACTCGCACAAGCTGCCCGACATCGGCGACGTGAAGTCCTGCCGTCGGTTCGTCGAGTACGAACAGGGTTGACCCTTCACCGGCAACCGACTTAGCGAGTTCTACCCCTAGCTTGACTCGCTGCGCTTCGCCGCCTGACAGTGTTGCGGCGGATTGACCCAGCTTCAAATAGCCTAGCCCCAGTTCGCAATAGACGTCCAGCGTCCTTGCCAGTCGCGGAAAATTCTCGAAGAATGATGCTGACTCGGACATGCTCATTTCGAGTACATCAGCAACCGACTGACCCCTATACCTGACCGACAACGTGGCCTGCGAAAAACGATGGCCGTCACATTCGGGGCAGCGAATTTGCCAGTCGGCGAACCGATGCTCGTCAACGAACAAAAAGCCGCGTCCGGCACAGCGATGGCACCGGGCCTCGGCAACGTTGACACTGAATTGCCTCGCCGTATAGCCTCGCAGGCGCGATTCTTTCGTCCTTGCGTAGACTTTGCGCACATCGTCCCAGAGTCCCGAATATGTGGCTGGCGTCATTCGGGCAGACCGACCGAGTGGCGACTGATCGATCCGGACAACTCGTGTCAGGTTTTCTGTTCCCGTCAAACTCAGGAACGGGCCTGATAGCGGCAGCTTTTCGCCCAAGGCTCGCCGAATCGCAGGAACCAGCGTCTGTATCACCAGTGATGTCTTGCCTGAACCGCTGACACCCGTGACGCAGACGATTTTCCGCAGCGGAATCTCGACAGTGACATTCTTTAAATTGTGAAGTGTCGCTCCGGTGAGTCGAATTGAATTCGAAAGCGAATTGACAGGTGAATTCACAGATGGCGAGAGTGGCTTCCCGATTGCGCTCGCTAACTTGCGATTTTCGTCCAAAAACCGACCTGTCATCGAAGCGGGATTTGCAGCCAGTTCACACGGCGTCCCCGTGGCAAGAACCTGACCACCGAGCGATCCCGCCCCCGGCCCCAGGTCGATCACATAGTCAGCAGCCCGGATCACGTCCAGGTCATGCTCGACCAGAATGACCGTGTTTCCTTCATCCCTCAATGAAATCAGCGTTTTTAACAGCCTGGCAGTATCGCTGGCATGCAGCCCTGCAGTGGGCTCGTCGAGGATATAGCAGACACCGGTCAACCGGTTTCCCAAACACGCCGCCAATCGCGTTCGCTGAAATTCACCCGCCGAAAGGGTGCCAGCACCGCGATCAAGCGTCAAATAGTCGAGCCCGATATCACTCAGGAATTGCAGTCGGCTGGCAATTTCGGGAAGGATATGACGCGTTGCCGCCTGATTTCCCGGGTCGATACCGTCCGCACCCGAACTGTTTCCGCTAACTGGCGACCTCGCGTTTTTCACCTGTAACGACGATTCGGCAGCCGATGCGGGTATATAACTTTCCGTTTCTATGACTGACGGGAAGGCCGTTGTTTGACCCGGATTCCTGGACAACTGACTGTCCCAACGAATAATGCGTTCAAGTGCTCTCGCAGGAGACATTGCACAGAATGCGGTGATACTGGTTCCGTCAATCAGTACGGACCGCGAGAGGAGTGACAATCTTGTCCCCGCACATGCGATACACGGAATTTCGGCCTCGGTCGCATCGACAATAACCCCCAGTCCTTCGCATACCGGACAGGCTCCGGCACTACTGTTGAAGCTGAAGTTTCGGGGTTCGATGGCAGAAAAACTGATCCCGCACTCCGTGCATGCGAGCCGATCGCTGTAGAGCCGATCTTGCCAACCCGTGTCTGTTTCGTGACTGAGGATGCACTGACCTCGCCCCAGTTGTAGCGCGACATCGATCGACTCTTCCAGGCGGTCGTTGATGCCCGCTTTCATGACAAGCCGATCGACGACGATTTCAATGTCGTGAGGTTTCGACCTGGAAAGTTCAGGCGGCGCGGTGGCATCGATCAGTTCGCCGTCCACGCGAGCTCGCACAAACCCTTCTTTGACAATTCGCTCGAAAACGTCCGCATGGGCACCGGCCTGTTTTCGAACCAGCGGGGCAAGCACGATGATCTTTTGACGATCCCGTGATTGTAACGCCTGCTTCACAATTGAACCGCGCGGTTGACGCGTCACGACAGATCGGCAAGTCGGACAATGGAACTGCCCGACTCGGGCATACAACAACCGCAAGTAATCGTAAACATCCGACAACGTTGCCACGGTCGATCGCTTCCTCGCGCCCGGCATTCTCTGTTCGACGCACAGGACAGGGGGAAGTCCGTCAATCAGATCTACGGCAGGCCTGTCCACTGATTGCAACAGCTCTCTCGATTCATTCGATCGGGACGACAGATAGCGATGCCGTCCTTCGGCAAAAATCGTATTGAATGCCAAGGAACTTTTGCCACTGCCGCTGACCCCGGTTATGACGGTCAGCTTGCCTGTTGGAATTGAGACATCGACGTGACGGAGGTTATGTGTGGTCGCTCCAAAAATGCGAATTGACGGGATCGCGTCAGGCTGAATTCCAAAGGACGAATCGGCCATGAGAGTTTCCGATCACCGAATCAGTGAAAAAACCTGAACCCGAGAAAGAACCTGAACCCCATAAAGAACCTGAACCGGCGTGTGATGCCTGCAAATGCGAAGAAAGCGTGGGGCGACTTGTCGTCCCACGCTTTCTTCATGACTCGTTGTCGATCTGACTTCAGATCACGTCGCTGTGGCCGCCACCGGAACAGGTTCTGCTGCTGCCGGAACAGGTTCGACGGCTGGCGGAGCAACAATTGCCAGATTTGGAACAGTGATGTCCTTGATCTTGATCCGCGTAAACTTTTGACGGTGTCCCGTATGTCGCTTTGACGCATTTCTGCGGTGGAATGTCTGGATTTCGAGCTTAAGTCCTTTTAACTCGGCTGTGACGACTTCGGCTGTGACCGTAGCACCGGAAATGACCGGTCGACCGACGACGCTCGCGCCACCCCCATTGGCCAGCAACACTTTGTCAAACGTGATTGCTTCGCCGTCCTTCACCGCGTTTCGGTAGTCAATCGCCAAAACATCGCCCGCCTTGACGCGAAACTGACGACCACCGTCTTCAATAATTGCGAACATAACATCGACCTTGAAAGCCATTGCCCTGTTTTTTCAGGGCAGACAATTGACGTACCAACTCCGGCGACCCGGAGAGGGAGAGAAAGAATACCGACTTAGCCCCTGGATTTCGAGTCCGCACTCACCAGAATTCTGACTTCTGTTCCCGTGGAGTTCGAACAATGGAATTTCAGGTGCTCGGGACCGACCCCCGCCTTGGAGTCGACTGTCACCGAAACATCATATGTCTCTTCAAGTTGCGTGATATCTTTTCGCTTTCGATTATTCAAAAACGCCGCCACGCGCTCGTGAACTTCGACCGTCACTTTTGACACGTCATCGCGGTTGGCATGCGACATCAGCAGCCGCATGACGTCAATCGCCATGCTTTCGGCGGTCTTTACCTGAGCAGTCCCTGCACAACAAGGACAGTCTTCATAGACCGATCGCCTGAGCGACGGCCGAATTCGTTGACGGGTCATTTCGATCAAGCCGAACGGGCTGATGTGTAAAATCTTCGTCCGGGCCCGATCACGTTTGACCGCATTGTGAAGTGCTCGTTCGACGCCGCGTCGGTGCCGCTCGTCGCGCATATCGATAAAATCATTGACGATGACGCCGCCAAGATCCCGCAGACGAATCTGACGGCTGATTTCTTCGGCCGCTCGCAAATTGACCTGATAGGCATTTTCTTCCGCGTCGTCATCCATTCGAAAATTGCCGCTGTTGACATCGATCGCGACCAAAGCCTCGGTCTGATCGATGACGATCGAGCCGCCCCCTTTGAGGGGAACGTGACGGCTTTGAATCCGCGTGATTTCTTGCTCGATATCGTTCTGCTGAAAGATCGGTTCCTTGCCGTCGTACAGCTTGACGCGATCAACGTGACGCGGAAGTACGATTTTCATGAACTCGCACGCTCGTTCGTAAGCTCGCGGTTCGTCGATCCAGATCGCGTCGATCTCGGACGTATAGATATCCCGAATCGTACGAGTGATCATGTCACTCTCTTCGTAGATATCGACCGGTGCCGGAAAATTTTTGACCCGGCTGACGATCACCTTCCAAAGTCGCAGCAGATAATTCAGGTCGCGTTGCAGATCGGCTTGCGAACGATCAACTCCCGCCGTCCGTATGATGAAACCAAGGCCTTCAGGCGGGCTGAGGTCGCGCAGAATTCGCTTCAGGCGTTTGCGAGCGTCATCGTCCGCGATCTTACGGCTGACTCCGACACGTTGCAATCCCGGCATCAGCACCAGATATCGGCCGGGAATACTGACATAAGTTGACAGAGTCGGCCCCTTGGAACCGATCGCGCCCTTGATGACTTGCACCAGGACTTCGCTGCCGCGCTTCAGAATGTCTTGAATCTGGGGCTTGTTCCGAACGCTGCGTTCGTTGAACTTGCCTTTGGGACTTCGTGACGGACGAACGTCATCCTCATCATCGTCACCATCCCGATCATCCACCTCTTTGCCATCGACCAGATGTTTATAGTACTGGAATTCAACATCGCTGACGTGCAGAAACCCGTTGCGACCGACGCCAAAATCGACGAATGCCGCCTGGATACTGGGTTCGACATTGACGACTCGGCCCTTGTAGATATTGCCGACGTAGTTTTCGAGGCTGTTTCTTTCGACGTAAAGTTCCTGCAGCAAACCATCTTCAACGATGGCGATCCGACTTTCCTCCGGTTGAAGGACATTCATCAGCATTTCTTTTTTCATCACTCACCTTTTTCAAAGTATGAGTGCGCAGGTCGTTTCGCAAATCTGTTGCCGGCACCGTGACCCGTTTCGCCGGACGCAAGCCGTACAGGCGTGCGTTATCGAACGGCAATGTTCCCCGTGGGAAGTTTTGGGCGAATAGTAATCGGCAAGATTCTAAAAACGGCGCGATGCGTCCAGACGCACAAACGGATCCGAACGGAGAGACCGTCCGAAAAATGTCTGACGTCAGCCCGGAATCGAATCGAACGAGAAAATATCGCTGGGGGAGGCATCGATGAAAGGCGGAATCGCACGTTCCATGACTGACCGTACGCGGCATCACAGCCGTTACGGTGGCAAGTCCTGGCTGCGATTCAACGCCATCAGCGGGCAGCGTCCCCGGATTCTCGTTGTACTCGGTCATGAATGGGCGATTCGGCGCACCGAAACCTCGCGACTGCCACCGGCAGCCGGATTCAAGGTCATCGTTCCAACTTCGCGACGCTCGGTTAATCGGCAGTCGGTCGTCGGCGCCTGGGTCGCAATTGCGCACTCGAAATATGTCCAATCCAATGTGTTTTCGTCGCGGCCACACGGCCGCGGCATTCGTCAATTTCGCAGTTAACTGAATCGTAGCGAGCCCTTTGATCGGGGCGTTCGCGGGTCAGTCAGACTGCATCAGGTCGGGGCAAAGTCGCCTTAGTTCCCCTCCGAGATAACTTTCGACATCGCGAGCCACTTCCAAAGTCTCAGCTCGCGCGGCAATTTGTTCTGCCTTCGGAATCGTCAGCTTTCGAATAACCTCCTTCAATTCTGGAATCGCATGCGGTGTAACACTAAATTGTCTGATTCCCATCCCGATTAACAGTGGCAGGAACATGGCATCGGAACTCATTTGGCCGCAAACAGATACGGGGATATCGTGTTTCTTCGCGGCGTTAACAACGTTGCGGATCATCCGCAGGATCGAAGGATCGCCCGAGCGATAAAGGTTCGCTACGGCCTGGTCGGCTCGATCCACCGCCAGAGTGTACTGTATCAGGTCGTTGGTCCCAAGCGAGAAGAAGCCGACTTCCCTGGCGAATTCTTCCGCCATGATGGCCGCCGACGGAACTTCGACCATCATTCCGATCGAAACGTCGCGTCGAAACGGAATCCCCTGCTCTTCCAGATCCTCGACAACATCGCTGAGGACCATCTTCGCCTGGCGGAATTCAAGCAACGTGGAAATCAGCGGAAACATGATCCGCAA
>JANXOO010001246.1 GCA_025353525.1 Schlesneria sp.
CTCGATGTTGCCGATCTGGATGCTGATCCGGTCAGGCAGTTCTCGAGGTGGTACGACGAGGTTCGGAATGCAGGTATTACTGAATATCCGGCAATGACGCTGGCGACGAGTTCGAACGACGGACGACCATCTGCCCGTATCGTTTATTTGCGAGGATTCGACGCTCGCGGATTTGTGTTCTATACGAACTATCACAGTCGCAAGGGAGAAGAACTCGCCCGGAATCCGCTCGCTGCACTCTGCTTTTACTGGAAGGAAGTCGAACGTCAGGTTCGGATTGAAGGGCGAGTCGAATTCGTGTCGACATCAGAATCAGACGCCTACTTCGCCGGACGACCGGTCGACAGTCGATTGGGTGCCTGGGCATCGACGCAAAGTGGTCCGCTGGAATCGGCTCAAGCGCTGGCGGCTCGCGTCGAAGAGTTTCGCAATCGTTTTTCGTCAGAAGACATTCCGCGACCACCGCATTGGGGCGGATATCGGCTTGTGCCCGATCGGTTCGAATTCTGGCAAGGTCGACCGAGTCGCTTGCATGATCGATTCGTATACGCCATCAATAGTGACCGGACGTGGGCAGTCGGCCGCATCAATCCCTGACATGTCAACTGCGCGAACACACCGGATGCACGAACAATTGGAACCAGGCAATGTGGTTGCTGGCACAGACTGCGGATCAGTTACCGAATCATCCGATGGCCCCGTACGAACCGGCGGCGGTCTGGATTCTGGTGGTCTTCCAGATCGTTGCCTGGTTGATAACGGCGCCCTATTTCCTTTTCTGGATCTGGATGCTGTTTCACTGTTATCGCACGGAACCCGATCAGTACTTCTGGTTTTGGGTCATGATTATCGCTCAACCCATCGGACCGATCGCCTACTTCATACTGCGGTATCTTCCGTCAAAAGAATTTTCGGCACCGACATTCTTCAGGCGGTGGACGCGGGGTCGGGAACTGACGCGGCTCGAAGTTGCTGCCCGGCAGATTGGTAACCCTCATCAGTTCATCCAGTGGGGCGACGCACTGCGTGAAGTCAGTTTTTCCGATCAGGCGCGAGACGCGTACGAACAGGCATTGAAGAAAGACCCGCAGAATATTCAGGCGATGTGGGGTTCGGCTTTGGTGGCAGTCACTCAGACACGCTTTGCCGACGTGCGATCGCTGAGTCGCCAGGTCCTTGACAAGGATCCGCAATACAAATTCGGCGATGTCTCGCTCGCTTATGGTCGGGCCTTGAAGGAAATGGGCGAGACCGATGCGGCGAAAAGTCACTTTGAACAACACATGAAACGCTGGCGTCATCCGGAAGCGATGTATCTTCTGGCGGAACTGTGTCTGGAAAAAGGCGAGCCCCAGGCGGCACGCGAACATCTTTTGATGTTGATCCAGGATATCGACGGATGTCCGATCGCGATCGCTCGCAAAAACGGTCGCTGGAGAAGCCGAGCCAGGCAAATGGTCAGAAAGATCAAAACTTGAGTCTTTCTGACCGGGTCCGAACGATCGACAAAGTTGCTGTTATCGTTGAATGGCAGAAGTTCGGCATACGTCGTGCGTCCGGCAGATCGGGCGAAAGCGTCGACCGCAACGCCGGCCCTTCCGATCTTACAGAAAGCATCATCGGAGTAACCGAACGGAATCGGTTCAGGTGAGGCGCCTCTGCCAGCCGGAATGGTAAATCATGTCACGGACGATTTTCGCCTTTTGTACATTGGCATTTGTGTCTGGCTGCCAGGCGTTGCCGTTTCCTGTGCGAGTCCCGGGTCCCGCCGTACGACTGACGACGATCGGTCAATTCGGTGCACATAACGGCGGATGCAGCGACTGCGTTCCGCGACGTGCCGTCGGATGCTGTTACGATCCCTGGTGGGACGCCGAAGTGACAAAATACACCGCCCATCAATGCGCTCGGCATGCCTGGAGCGACCGGCAAAGACAATCCCCTGGTGCCACATCGTGCCATTTCAAACGCGGTTTCTTCCAGGCCTATGAAGATCTGGCGTTAAATCGCCGCCCTTCACCACCCGTCATTCCGCCATCGAAGTACTGGAACGCTTACTACCGTTCGTGTGCCGGACAACCCGATGTCGAAGACTGGTTCGATGGCTACGACACCGGACTGGAATGGGGTTACGACAGCGGCGTTTCACGGTTTCACGAAATCTACCTTAATCGACAGGGATGCGGTATCAGTTCAGCAAATCCTGCCGGATATGGTCAGAATGGCGACGCGATCAATTAATGGCTGCCTCCAGACTGTTTCTCGGCAATTTCGATTTCGAACACCGATTGGCCGATCCACACAACACGCCCTCGTTAAAACTGAAACGGCTGAATGCCGAACTGGCAACATCGTGGCTGGCGATCGCGAACGACGGCGACCTGTTCCTGACACCATCGCCGATCGAAGCCGCATTTTTTCTTAAAGCCGTTCAGATGGGGTTGCCGCACGTCATTCCCGCAGTGAACATCACGGATATTCCCCGGGGTGTTGAATGCGTCCCGTGGGGGTGGTCGAGCGAAGTCCGCAGTTTCATAAAACGTGTTGGAGGGATCGGCCGGGGACCTTCCGACGCCGCCGTCAGATTCGCAAATTCGCGAGCCACGTCCGAGCGGTTAGAACGCCAATGGGGCGTTGGGCTGCCGGGAGCACAACGACTCGATTCACTCGAAGGTCTCGACGAAGCCATTTGGGCCATGGTCGACATGGGCCGGCGATGGGTGGTCAAGGCCGAGTTCGGTATGTCAGCCCGCGAACGAATTATCGGGAAAGGAGTTCCTGTCGAGTCAGACAAGAACTGGGTTCGGCGTCGACTTGCATCGCACAGGGCCGTTTTTTTCGAACCCTGGGTCGACCGGATCGAAGAAGCGGGGATTCAAATGGAAGTCCCTGTCGACGGTCCGCCCCAATTGATCGGACTGACCCCCATGCACGTCGATGTTCGAGGTCAATATGCCGGAAGCTGGTTCGCTTACAGCGATGCGCGATTTCAGTTCGATTCAGACCTCTGGCGCGGCGCTGTCGAGATCGCGCTGCGGGCCGCGACCGAATTGCAGTCGCACGGATATTTCGGCCCGTTGGGGATCGATGCCATGTTGTATCGTGACGAGCACGGGACCCCGCGCATCCGCCCGCTGCAAGACATCAATGCGCGATGGACGATGGGGCGACTCAGTCTGGGACTGCGTCGATTCCTCGAACCAGGTGATGAAGGTTACTGGCAACACAGTTCGACCGACGATCACGTTGAAGGTTGTCCGGTTGAACCGGAACGGGCCGTGACAACATCCCCCGATCGTGTTGGCAACGAACGCTGCCTGCACGTTTCAAGGATGATCATTCATGCAAAATGAATTCAGCGGAATGTTCGTGCTCGCGTTCCGGTTTCAGGCTTCGCTTGTGAGATCGGTTCCGCTTCACGAGCGGAAACCTCGGCAAAGCGGCAATTTCCAGGTGTCGGCGGATGAGTCCGTGACTTCAATTCAACGCCCGCACGGCGAATTGCGCGTCCCGGTTTCGGTTTTCCGCACCCGGTTTTATTCGAGGCCTCTTTTCATTGTCAACTACCCACATTTCCCCTGTGCCGCATATACTCGCCACTGGTTTAAACCAACAATTTGAGAGACGACTGCGCTGGGAGAAAACGTCAGGATGCCGATTCAACGCATTTGGCCGGGCCGGCCTGCACCGCTGGGAGCGACCTGGGATGGAAAGGGTGTCAATTTTGCTGTGTTCTCGGAACACGCCACACGGGTCGAACTGTGCCTCTTCGATTCACCGCTTGCTACAAAAGAATCCGCTCGAATTCCGTTACCCGATCAAACGGACCACGTCTGGAACGGCTACCTTCCCGATGTCAAACCGGGACAACTGTACGGCTTTCGCGCGCACGGACCCTATGAACCCCAGCGAGGGTTTCGATTCAACGCGAACAAAGTGCTGCTCGACCCGTATACCAGGGGGATTGGTCGCGACCTGACGTGGAGTGACGAAGCGTTCGGATACCGTGTCGGTGACCCGGCCGCCGACACGAGTTTCGATGACCGTGATAACGCGGCAACGGCAGCACTGGCAGCAGTCATTAATCCGGCATTTCGCTGGATGGGCGATGCTCCTTTGCGCACGCCCTGGCACAAGACGTTGATTTACGAAATGCACATCAAGGGCTTTACTAATAAAAGCCCGTGGGTGCCCCGCGAATCGCGAGGGAAATATTCCGGGGTTGCCAGCGAAGGGTCGTTGCGACATTTGAGGTCGCTGGGCGTCACGGCGATCGAATTGATGCCCATACATCATCATGTCGACGAAAGAGCGTTGGTCGACCGCAGCCTGACAAACTATTGGGGCTATAACACACTGGCCTATTTCGCTCCTGAACTGAGGTTTGCCTCGGACCCCGATCCTCAAAAGACGGTCAACGAGTTCAAGCGGATGGTTCGGCAACTGCATCGGAACGGTTTTGAGGTCATTCTGGATGTCGTCTACAACCACACCTGCGAAGGAAACCAGTTCGGACCGACGCTGTCACTGAAGGGACTCGACAACACGTCCTATTACCGGCTGGCCGATCAGGCCAGGTATTACAAAGACTACACCGGCTGCGGCAATACCCTGAACATGCAGTCGCCGCGCGTCCTGCAACTGATCATGGACAGCCTGCGCTATTGGGTCCAGG
>JANXOO010001249.1 GCA_025353525.1 Schlesneria sp.
CGCACTGACAACGGGCCACCCGCGTGTGATTCGCGGGCATGTCGGGGGCGTCTTTGCAACAGCGTTTCGATCAGACGGACGTTATTTAGCGACTGCAAGTTCCGACAGAACCGTAAAAATATGGGATGTCACAACAGAACAGGAATTTCGCGAACTGGCCCCGAAAGACGGATTTCTGAGGCAGATCGATTTCAGCCACGACGGCAAGTCCCTGGCGGCTGCCGGAAGCGTGACGTCGCGAGGCCAACAAACAACGGCACGAATCTGGGATCTGTCGGAACGCCAATCCGAAAGCGAGGTCAAAGGGCACACCGAAGGCGTCACATCGACCGCCTTCACCCCCGATGGAATGCATCTCATCACAGGAAGCGCCGATCGAACGGTGAAGATCTGGTTGCGAGAAAACCGCAAAAACATCGTGACACTGACAGGCCACACAGGCGCGGTAACAACCGTTGTCAGCAGTCCGGATGGTGCCTGGATTGCATCCGGAAGCACCGACAAAACGGTCAGGATCTGGGAGAAGGAATCGCTCAACCTTGATACTGAGGCTCTCGCCCCTGCTTTGAATTCACTTCTTCCAAAAGCATTGACCGCGGCGATACCAGCCAGGCGAGAAAACAAGCCAAAGCTTATATTTTCAGGGCATTCATCCGGCATCACCTCGATTGCTTTTGACCCGAACAGCCGCTGGCTGGCAGTCGGAGAGCAGGACGGATCCATTCGGGTAACCAGCGTTAAGAACGGAAAAGAGCTGCTCGCACTGACGGTGACGCCCGGCCCTGTCACATCTTTGTCGTTTGATCGCGAAGGTCGACACATTGCCGCAGCCGTCGGCAACATTCACCCGGCGGTCTGGGAAATAACAGAAACGGCCAACGGATACTTGATGGCATCCTCGGCACGCTTCTTCCGCGGGCACTCTTACGAGGTGTTATCCGTGGCGTTCAGTGCCGATGGTCGCAGACTGGCATCTTCCAACCTCGACGATGCAGTACGCCTGTGGGATGTTGAGTCAGGCTACGAAACAATTGCCCTCAGTGTTCCGCGAAAATGTCAAACATCAATCGCTTTCAGTTCTGATGGCAAGACACTGGCGGCTGGCGGTAACGGCATCCTGTTGTGGGAGACCGAACGACCTGATCGAAATACTCCGAAATGGATCGAAGCCTGGCATCGCAGCGAATGCGATCGCGCAACCGCCGATGGAGAATGGTACGCAACCGTCTTCCATTTGACGCCGCTTCTCGATTTCCATCCCGATTCAAAAGGCCTCTACAGGGAACTCGCAGAGGCGCGAATGTATATGGAAAAATGGAGTCTGGCAGCCACCGACTTTTCAGAATTCCTGCGAAAAGACCCCACGAATCTGGATTTGCAATATCGACACGCAGGCGTTTCGCTGCTTGCCGGAGATGAGACGCGTTTTCTGGCGATTTGCCAAACGATCACCGAACTTTACGGAGCGACTGACAATGAAGTTAATTCTTATTATGTCGCTCGAATTTGCACGCTGATGCCACGTGTCCACAAGGATCTGGCAGTTCCCTTTCGATTGATGGAACGTTCTCTCAACACCGGCCCGAAACCGGGAATCGCCTTTTTCAGTTCGATGGAACATGCGATTGCGATGACCCAATATCGCATGGGAAATTTCGACAAATGCATTCACCACGCTCGCGCGTCAATGGAGAATAAACCACTGTGGGCTGCACGAGAGATCAATCGATTTGTGATCGCGTTGGCGCTCAATCAACTCGGACGTTCCGAAGAGGCCCGTAACGAGTTCAATGCAGCCATCAAATGGATGGACGAGGCAACGAAGCTGTCCAGAGATCAACATGCCGCGGCGTTGGGACAACATCCCGCCGACTGGCTGACAATGTTGATCCTGCGTCGTGAAGCAGAACGCGAATTGGGAATCGGCCGACCGAGCTCAAGCCAATAGCGAAACGTGAAGTATTTTACCGGCCGCCAATCCGGAATCATCGTCTTCCGGGACGAGCCGAACCAATTTGTCACCGGGTCATTGCCGCCAGTTGCGCGATCGCGAACGCGCACGCCGATTCGGCGACGGCGGGGGAAAGCCGATCAGCCAGCGAAATCACAGTGGCATTTGAGGTGTTTCGATTCTCGTCAATCAGGCGTCTTGCAAGAAATGTTCCCGAGCCCGACAGGATTACCGTTTCGCATGGCGATCCTGATCGCCGGGCGATTCGTTCGAGTGATCCGGCGAGTCGCTGGCGCTGCACGTCACACAAAAACCTCGCGATCTGAATCGCTTCGCCGAGCGTCACTTCGTTGCGGTCGCAACAAAGCATTCTTGCAATGCGATCGTGAGCGGCAGACCTCGTGGCAGGCTTTCCATTCGCCGTTTCCAGGTCGTGTTCGTCCTCGGGCAGATCACCGAGCAAAAGGTGGATATCAAGCGTTGTGGCAAAGACTTCGGCAGCCAGCGGACTGTACCCGTCTCGAAACGGAACGCTGTTGGCAATCGCGCACAACGGGGTACGCCTTACTCCCGAATACGAAAGCTCACCGCACTGCATGCGAGTGACATCGGTCAACCCCTGCGGCACGGGCTTGCCGTCTCGCATAGGGACAAGATCCGTCGTCGTCGTGCCAATATCGACAAGAAGCCCCGTTCCGATCGGAACGAACTGTCCACACCAGGTCGCCAAAGCATGCCAATTGCCCGCAGCGACTTTCACGGGTCGCTCCTTCGCCGTTTCCGCTGCAATCAATTCGCCGTCCGTCGACCAAACGATTACGGGAACGGTTAACGATCGGCCCGGATTGTCCCCGGAATTCACTCGCCCGGTGGAAGTCCATTCACGAATCCCCTGCTCGACGGCATCGAGTACGAATCGGACTCCCTCGGTCTTTGTTGGAAAGCAATCGGCCAACTCGGCGGTCATCGTCACTGCGACGGTTTCGGTCAATGGATACTCAGACAGAATCGACGCAATCCTGTCCTTCAACTGTTCCGGTTGACGCCAGATTGCAAACGGGCGGCTGATCGCCCGCCAAACAGCATCCGATGCTTTGATATTCGCCCCACCGATATCGAGACCGAGGATCGACATATGATTAACAGCTTGCGGCAGGACTTGGGGTGGCGAAAGATTTATCGTGCTCGCGGTCCGGATTGAGGTTTCGTTTGCGAGTCGGCTTCCGCGTTCAAAAGCAAACCACCGTCACAGCGGCAGTTTGCAGCTTTCGCATTTTTTCTCAATGGCATCAAACCAAACCGCGCCGGGTATATTCTGCTCGCGTTCCGGTTCAGGGCTTCGTTTGTAAGCCCGGGATTTGCTTCTTCTTCAAGCTGACAGGTTTCGCTGTTCCGCTGCCGCCAGCGACATCAGGTTCATCTACACTGTCAGTCACTTCGGCGGGTTCGTTTGTGACGATTGGACTTTTGACCGTCGCTGAACGGGCTTCCACAATCGATTCCGTCTCATTCGTTGACAGGTCACCCGAGCCAAAGATATCAGATACCTCGTTCGAATCAGCAACGGATTCGTTAGGGTCGCCAACAACATCAACTGTTGACTCCCGCTCGACCGTGGTGCTCATTTCGGAACATCCGATAAAACCGCCAAAAACCAACACCAGCAACACGCACAGTCGTCGACGCATTGTATCCTCCGTGATTCGAGATCGTTTCAACGTTGGCTGGATTGTCCAGAATGACGCGATTCAGAGCAAGATCGATCCTTGCAAATCAGGCGATTCTCTAACACCACTTCTCCACTTCGATTGGAAACTAATGAAGTCCTTCGTCAAATTCATTTCTTTTCGATCAGTTTTTCCGGTGATTCCAGAACCAGATAGTGTCCGTGGTCGGCGGTGACGATCAGCAAGGATTCGTTCCAGTTGCTGTGTTGTTCGACCCAATCAGTGATCGATTTCACGGCGGCATCGCCACTCAGGACTGCCCCGATCGCATTGTCAATGTTGTTGTCGTGATTGGCCCAATCGACATCGCCCGATTCGACCATCAGCCAGAATCCTTTGGGATTCTGCGACAGGACCGTGATGGCGGCATCGGTCATGTCTTTGAGCGAAGGATTTTCTTCGATGTCGGCAGGCTCGTATTCTTCCGCTTTACCGGAACGGCCGATCGTCGGGCGATAATCTCCGTCCGCAGTGGCAAACGGAAGGTGTCCGGCAAACTTTCCATTCCCGAAGAACCCCAGTAACCGCTGTTTCGCTGCGGCTGCTTTCCGTGCCGACGCGAGCAAATGTTTTTGGCCGCTCAGCCCTGCGGTGCGAATGGCCGTGACGTAGTTCCCGCCGTGTTCAACATCAATCGCGTGCAGGTCAGCATCAGTCAGATAGACGTTTCCAGGAACAAAATTATCTCCGGCGACAGCAGGCTCTTTTTCGGGCTTGCCATCCTTCAGACGTACATCGCCGAACCCGCCACCGATGACTACGTCCATTCCAGGGAGCGGAGTATCCGGGTGGCTGATCGACTTCAAGCCAATCATGTCTCGTGTCAAATCCTGATAATCGTCACGGTGGACGTTATGCGCGTACGCGGCGGCGGGTGTTGCATGGCTGATCGGGACACTCGACACGGCACCGACGGCATAACCACGTTCCTGTGCAACGTGCGCGATCGTCGGGACTTGTTGTCCGGCATAATCGACGTTAACACCGTTGTTATAGGTTTTGATCCCCGCCGTCATACTCGTTGCGGAACTCGACGAATCGGTGTAGGCGTGACAAGCGTTCTGATCTTCGTTTTTCGAGATCGGATAGAGCAAATCGTTTCCGGCCGTCCATGGATCGGGTCCGCCACGTTCGATGTTGTATCCGCCGAACAGCGTTCCACCCGGATTCAAAACGGATTGCCGGTTAGTGTCGACTTTCGTTCCGTTGTTATGGGGACTCGAACAGATGAACCCGAACTGGGTTGACCCGTTGGCAACATAGTCCTGGAAATGCAGCCCTGTTCCTCGCCCTTCCGTGTAGGCAACCTGGCCGGTTTTGTAAATCGCGGCCGCCCGTGTCGTTTGCCAATCCATCCCGTCAAATATCACAAGAAACACGAACTTTTTGCCCGAAGTAATGGCTGCTTGCTGAATCTGGTAAAGGTTCGTCTGGTCTGAAAAGTTCGCTGTGTCGTCTAATGTCTGTGTCGGGACGCGACCATAAATCCGCTGCAATTCCGATTCGCGACGGTACGGACTTTTGGAACCCTGGTATGACCGAAGGTCCACACCGTCTCCCGCATTCAGAGTTCCAAACGTGTAGATCGGGATGAGTCGGTTCGAGTGTGTGCCCCAGGACTTGTAGTTATTCGGCTCGTGCCCCCAATGTCCGAATTCAGCCCGATTGGCTTCAATCGCCTGCGTCTGCAGATCGCGAATGTAGTCAGCTCCGAAAACCGCGTGATTTGTTGCTGACATCGCGACACCGGTTAACAACAGGACAATGGCACTTCTCATAGAAATCTTTCAACAAATGACGCGAACCCGGTGGAACGGTTGAAGTGTAGGCATTCCAGCCACAGACCGCAAAATCGTTACGTCAAGAATCCTGAGCACAATCGTTATCACCGCGCTAATCGGAATTAACGTTGTCCTTGACCCAATCGTCGCCATCCGAACCACTCCGGCTTCGCGCAAAAATCACAACCTGTTTCTGAAACAAGTGTTCCATCAAACGTCCGATAATAACGGTTCTTCCGTTTGTCGGGATGGCACGGCGTCTGCGTGATGTTCTGATTATCGCGAATGTGTCGGTGGAAACGAATAAATCTGTTTTGCCACCGACAGTCCTTGCGAGCTTCGTGACTCGAACGAGCACGAAACCAAAGCTGTGTATGAGCGTGTGTGGTGACCTGAGAGACCGCCTGATGCGCTGAGTTGAGGAACCCGCCAGTGTGTGGCACCGGCGGGTTCGACGGGTTTGTCGGTCCGTGCCGACAAGGTGGCACGGCTCGCTTCATCTGCCATCGGAAAGGGAACACATCGTCCTTTCCGATGGCGGGTGTCGAGTGCCGTACCACATTGTCGGCCGGACGCGACGCCCTTTCGTCTGCGATTCGTGCCTCCGCAGTCCCTGTGTCGTGCCTCAGGAGACAGAAGCGGTCGGCTTTCCTGTTTGAAAGGTGTGTTTGAGATGAAAGTTCTATGGCGTAATTTTGTCGGGGACGAGGCAGGTGTCATCCTGTCTGCCGAATTGATCATCATTCTGACGATCGCCGTGCTCGGAATGGTGGTCGGACTGTCCAACGTTCAGCAAGGAGTCCTCGGTGAATTCAATGATCTGACGATGGCATTTCAATCGTTGAACCAGTCGTACGGGACGCCTTCATATCGCGGCTGCTGGAAGATCTGGGGACGAACGTCGTGGATGTCAGGATCGAGCTTCTTCGACGTTTATGACGGCTGCATCGGCAGCGGCTTCACATCGACCTATCAGGGAGGCGAAATCGTCGGCAACACGAACGGGTACTACCTGCCGTCTCAGCAGAATACTCGCGTCATCGATGAAACATATATCGTCCCAAATAGCGGTGCCTGCCAATCCGCAGTGGATCAAACGGCACCCGCCGCAACGTTGCCGACACCAGTTCCCGTACCTATACCATCGCACGTCCCGCCCCAGTCAAACGGCGGCTGTTCGACATGCCCCTGAATCGTGAACTCACCGTCAGAAAGTCTTCGTTGGAGTTTCGTGTTCAGGCTGTCTTCCTTCATTCCCCTAAAATCCGGAGAATACGAACATCCCCTTGGTCGAAGAGCGGTAACAGATGCCGAAAGGCAACATTCGGGATGCCGAATTTCAACGAATCGCGTGAATCTGCGTTGACAGATTCTATGACACAATCGTTGACAATTCGACAACCGTTCTAAACGTGACTCCCTGCCTGGCATGGTGGGACTCTGAAAATTAAAAACGTCGTAACCGGTCATTCAATCGCCGGTTACGACGTTTTTTTGTTTCAACGGGATGATATTCCGGAGTCCTTGGCATGTCCCATGCGTTTCTGGCGGCGGGCACGATCCACCTGGTCTCATGAACCAGGCAAACTCAAGCTCCCGCCAGAGAGTCGTTTGAAAAAACCTGGGCCCAGGATTGTTCAAAATCTGGCGAGACAATTGTCTTACAGTTCGGCCACACCGACCTGCATGACAAACGCGTAGGAGGTCGCTGCGTTCGATTGCATCGATCCGTTTTCTCAACTCACACAGATTCTCTCAAAGGTTTTACTCCATGTTTCAGAAGTTCATGAATGACGAGTCGGGCGTGATCATCTCCGCCGAACTCGTGCTGGTCCTCACCATCGCCGTCCTGGCAATGATTGTTGGCCTCAGCGAAGTCGCCGTTGCCGTGAATACCGAATTGAACGACATCTCGAATGCCATCGGGGCACTCAACCAGTCCTTCGCCATTACCGGTTTCCACGACTTGTCGCCTAAGCAAATCAGCTTTATCAACGGATCATTGTTTATCGACGGTCACGATGACGGCGACGACAACACCACTTGCGATCTGGTCTGTGGCCCACCAAACGGCCCAACCTGCGGTTGATCGTAACTCGAAGAGTTTGATCCTGATCTCTGAAAAGGTCACGATAGCAGCTCCGCTTTCGTGACCTTTTTTTCAGTTCATTCGTCGGCAATCGAGAGACTGTGCGACCCCTCCTCGCCTGTCGATTTCCAATTGCATTATTTCACTAAAGGGTTTCACACAATGTTCCGCAAACTTGTCAATGACGAGTCTGGCGTGGTTATCTCCGCAGAGCTCGTACTCGTCCTCACAATCGCCGTCATTTCGATG
>JANXOO010001261.1 GCA_025353525.1 Schlesneria sp.
GAAGACAAGATAGAAATATTGACTCCCCAAAAAATGCCATGCACGAACGTAGAAACGAGAAACCCCGATCAGTCTCCCGGAATGCCCTCGTAACGTGCCTCTTCCCCTTCCTTCTCTGTGCCTCGGCGTCTCTGTGGTAAATTTTTTTTTCGCATTTCTCTGCAGCATTTCGCAGAGCGATTCAGTCAGTTTCAGCTAAAATGGTTCCGACAGTAGATGATGCGCCGGTCCTAAAAGTCAGGGTACGTAATGAATCGAAAGTTATCTGTTCTGATTTTCGGCGGGATGCTGGTGTCGTTGAGTTGTCCCGGCTGGTCGAAAGCGGATGAGTCATTGAAGGGGATCGCTTGCCGGTCTGTTCACTTAAGCTACCCGGCCGACGCAGCCGTCGCGTTCTACAATGAAGTCACCATCGAGCATACAGCTCCCGGTACGTACTTCATGGTCTGCGGCTGGGGCAAGGGCTACTTTGGCATGCAGGAATTGGCGAACGGGAAAAAACTGATCCTTTTTTCGGTCTGGGATCCAGGCGATCAGAACGATCCCAAAGTGGTTAAAGACGAGCAACAAGTCAAACGGTTATACAAGGGAGACGGTGTTCGCGTCGGTCGATTTGGTGGCGAAGGAACAGGGGGACAGTCGTTCTTTGATTTCGACTGGAAGATCGGCGAGACGTATCGGTTTCTGGTCACCGCGAAAGCGGTGGAAAAAAGGAGCGAGTATTCCGGTTACTTCTTTCACCCGGTGACGAACGAATGGAAGCACCTGGTCACGTTTTCGACACCAACAGGGGGCGAGCTGTTGCAGGGATGCTATTCGTTCGTCGAAGACTTCAAGCGAGACAAGGTTTCAACCACAAAAACACGTCGGGCACGATTTGGGAATGGATGGATCGCAACCGAAGGCGGGACATGGAAATACCTGACGAAGATCCACTTTACGGGCGACGCCAATCCCGTCACGAATATCGACTGCGGGATCGAAGGAGATCGATTCTTTCTGGCGACGGGAGGACACATCGAGAACAAATCAGTCAAGCTGGGACATTCAACAGAACTTCACGCGACAGACGGCAAGACGCCGCCATCAGGATTGCCAGCCCGGTTCGATGACAACAAATGAGTCGGGTGTCCACCTGTTTCCAGCCCTGGCAGCGCATCACAAAATCGGATCAGACAGGGCGAATCAACAGTTCGTGGACGGTTTCCCC
>JANXOO010001296.1 GCA_025353525.1 Schlesneria sp.
GGCTTGTTGCGGCTGACGTTGCCTGCGTCCAGTGCGGAAGTCGTGCGTGTCGAATCATTGGAAGAGACTCTGCTCGAACCACGGGGCCTCGCATTTCTCGGCAACGATCTTTTCGTCAATGCGAACAATGCCCTTTCGTTCGTGAGACTGCGCGACAGTAGTCACGACGGTTCGTTCAAGGAGCACACCGTACTCAAGAAATCGCCTGGAGGAGTCGGGCACGGGCGGAACAATGTGATCGCCGGTCCTGATGGCAAGCTGTATCTGATTCACGGCAACGATGTTCGTCTGCCCGAAGGTCATTCCGCGTCATCCTCACGCATCCCGCACTGTGCACAGGATCGACTGCGGTCGTGTGACTGGGATGCTTATTTGTTCGATCGCACAGCCACGCTTCCCGCTGGCCATCTGATTCGTACTGACGCTGCCGGTTCGACATGGGATCTTCTCGCTGGCGGTTTTCGCAACCCGTACGGTCTGAGCTTTAACACTCATGGAGATCTTTTTACGTTCGATGCTGATAATGAAGGAGATATGGGAACCCCGTGGTATCGCCCCACACGGATCAATCATATCGTGGAAGGCGGCGACTACGGTTGGCGTCAGGGAACGGCGATGCGGAATGACTGGTATCCTGATAGCGCCCCTTCGACGTTAATCATCGGCAAGAGTTCTCCAACGGATATCCAGTTTGGGACGCGCAGTCACTTTCCGAAGCGGTATCGCGATTCTCTCTTTTTCCTGGATTGGTCGTACGGACGCATCTATTCTGCGGAGTTACTGCCGGATGGTGCGAGTTACGTCGGCACGGCCGAACTTTTCCTCGAAGGCAGACCTCTGAACGTCACAGATCTCGAATTCGGTCCGGACGGAGCGTTGTACTTCACGACCGGCGGACGCGCTACACAATCGGGGCTGTATCGCGTCCGTTATGTCGGCCCGGACAACGTGATTGAATCACCGACGAATTATCGAGTCGCGGAACAGGATTCGTTCGCAAAATTACGAGAATCACGGCGTCACCTGGAAACCGCCGCCGATTCCGCGGTTCGCTGGACTGAAATCGGCGAAGCACTCGATCACGCCGATCCATGGATGCGGCAAGCGGGAATGATCGCACTCATGCGACGCTGTCAGAATCAGGAGGAGACCGCGTCATTCGCAGATGTGACCTCGTCCCTCGAAACCGGGACCGCCTGCGGTGAATTGAGCGCCGCGCTGGCCTGTGCCCGCGTGCTGCGTGAAGACCGGCAAGCCGACATCATTCGGCGAGTCTGTCACCGGGATCTGACGAGCTTGACCACATCGGAAAAACTGCTCGCCCTGCGGACGTTGCAATTGAATCTGATTCGTCACCGTGAACCCTCGGAGGAACTGCGGGACACGATTAGGACGGCTGTACTTCCGGTGTTCCGGTTGTCGGAGGCGACCGCCGTGAATCAGTTGGCACTGGAACTGTTGGCGGAACTGAATGCGGTTCCGATTCAGACCGCCGTGGAATTGCTGGTCAGCAGCCTGCAACGACATCAGGAAGAAACGATCCTCTGGTTGTTTGAATTGCGAAACATTGATCGGGGATGGGACGCACTCAGTCGCGGGGGCTATTTGCGAGCGTTGCAGCATGCCACGGCTAATTTCAGCGGCGGTCGCGAATTGCCGATCGCGTTGTATTCGATCGCAGCCGACTATCGTACCACGCTCACGGATGCCGAGCGAACGATGTTTGCGGATCAATTGAAACCCCGAACCAGTTCGTCTGCGGCAAGCTCGCTGATACCGCAGCGACCGATCGTGAAGAAATGGCAGCTCAGTGACTTCGGATCGTTGTCAGCGAAATCGGCTGCGCGTGACGTGTCTCGAGGGAAGACGATCTTTGAACAGGCGAATTGCCTGAAGTGCCATCGTTTTGCGGGAGCCGGTCAATCGATCGGCCCCGACTTGAATCGTGTGAGTTCCCGTTTCGGCCGCAAGGACTTGCTGGAGACCATTCTCGACCCGTCGAAGGTGATCGATGACAAGTATCTCGACACAATCATCGAATTAACGTCTGGCAAGGTGCTGACAGGACGTCAGTTGGGGGGCAACAGTACCACGGTCATCCTCTCGATCAACCCGCTCGATCCATTAGACGCGATCCCGATTTCACGATCTGAAATTGAAACGCAGAAAACGTCACCACTCTCACCAATGCCAGCAGGATTGCTCGATTCGTTCTCCGCCGAAGAGATCCTGGATCTGCTGGCATATCTCGAGGCAAATGGCCAGATCTAGTGATCGGCGCATGAACAATTGTCGCAAGT
>JANXOO010001298.1 GCA_025353525.1 Schlesneria sp.
TTGAATTCGACCCCTTTTTTGAAGTCGATCAGATAGAATTCCACTTCTGTCGGGCTATAGAAAAGCGAAAGGTTTGTAATCAGGGCATGCAAAAGGGTCGATTTTCCGGAACCGGTTTTACCGGCGATCAGGACGTGTTGAGAGGTTCCTTTACCCAGTTTCAGGTATTGCAACTTTGTGGCCCCCGCTCGTCCGACCGGGATGTCGATCCCATGACGGCTGTCACTGGCCCAGAACTGATCTTCCGTTGGCGCCACAAAGTTGCAATACCTGAAACTGGGTCAAGGAACCTCTCAACACGTCCTGATCGCAGGCAAAACCGGTTCCGGAAAATCGACCCTTTTGCATGCCCTGATTACAAACCTTTCGCTTTTCTATAGCCCGACAGAAGTGGAATTCTATCTGATCGACTTCAAAAAAGGGGTCGAATTCAAAGTCTATGCCGAACAGAAGCTGCCTCATGCTCGAGTGATCGCGATCGAGAGTGACCGCGAATTCGGCGTCAGCGTACTCGAGCGTCTGGACTCGTTGCTCCGTGACCGGGGCGAACTCTTTCGGGACGCAGGCGTCCAGGACATCGCGGGCTTTCGTAATGCTCGCCCCGATGTTGTCATGCCGCGAACATTGTTACTCGTCGACGAATTTCAGGAATTTTTCATCGAAGACGATGCGATGTCGCAACAAGCGTCGCTGCTGCTCGACCGACTGATCCGGCAGGGCCGCGCATTCGGAGTTCACATTCTGCTCGGTTCACAAACACTTGCAGGAGCGTATTCGCTGGCACGCAGCACCCTGGGCCAAGTCGCCGTCCGCATCGCTCTGCAGTGCAGTGATACCGACGCGCACCTGATTCTCAGCGAAGAAAACACGGCCGCCAGACTGCTCACACGGCCCGGTGAAGCGATCTATAACGATGCCAATGGAATGATCGAAGGAAACCATCCTTTTCAGATTGTCTGGCTGGGTGAGGAAGATCGTGCGGGATATTTGACATTGATTCGCAACGAGGCGGAAGGACATGGCGAGCGTGGAAAATCGACTCCCGACATTCGCAATCTGTCTCAGTCGCCTCCGCTGGTCTTCGAAGGAAATATTCCCGATGACCCGATAAAGAATCGCCGATTGGCACGATTACTCACCAAAAGCCGCCACAAAACGACGACATCCGATGCCCCGCCGCGATCGTCAATTGATTCGCCATGGACGTGCTGGCTGGGTGATTCCGTTTCACTGGCTGGCCCGCTGGAATTGAATTTCGGATTGAGAGAAGGATGCAATGTTTTGATCGTCGGTCGCGATCTTGAGGCAGCGCTCGGAATCATGGCAGCAACGGCACTTGCGATCGGTTCGCAAGCGAGCGCGGCCGCGTCGACAACAACATCGATTCGCGTTCTCGATGGCAGTCTTCCTGGCAGCGAATCGGCGGATACATGGCGGCAACTCGCGGCGGCCTGGGATTCGACGACCGATTTTGCTGACGAGAATGTTCGGCGTGGCAGTGCCATTTTGACGACCTCATTACCGCGCGACACTGCTGTCGTGCTGAGCGATGTTGTCAACGAATTACACCGACGAGCGGACGAGCCCGGCCCTCCGTCATTTCTCTTTGTTTTCGACATCGCGCGATTCAGGGATCTCAGAAAATCCGAAGACGATTTCGGATACGGCGGCGGCGACAAAGGCCCGAATTCGTCGCAGCTTTTTGGCGAGATTTTGCGAGACGGCCCCTCGTCCGGGATCTTTACCTTCGCCTGGGTCGACAGTTACCAGACCGCCCAACGATGGTTGGCCCGCGACCAGATGAACCGATTCGAGCAGCGAATTCTGTTCGCCATGAATGCCAACGATTCGTCCAGCCTGGTGGACAGCCCGCTCGCAGGCCGTCTCGGCGAGAACCGGGCTTTGTTGTATCGGGGCGACACCGGCACACTCGAAAAATTCCGCCCGTACTCACCTCCGACAGCAGACTGGTTGACTCAACTGTCACTGCCGCTTGAAACCCGCGAGCAAACGTCACGAGTGCATGCAGAAACCTCAACCACCATTTCCGACATGAAAAATGGCCCGAATGAACCCGTTGAAAGCGGAACAGACCTCGATCAGATCGATCCCTTCGAACTGCCAAACATCGACGAAATCACAGTCGAGTAGATTGCATTCGAGTCGATATTGACATGGAAGCGGCATTCCGCGTTCCCGGCAAGCAGCGAATCAACGACGCGACGGGCATCGCATCAGAGCAAAGATGAAAATGCCCGAAGTGGCCCCAGCGGATGGCGTGAAACGTCGGCGGGCCCGGTCCCGTAAGGGCCGGGGTTCTTAATCGTTCGTGAATTCAAAACCAGTGTAAAAAAAGGATTCACCACAGGCACAGAGAAAGCGAAATCAAACAAGAGTAGAAGAGGAACACAAAGAGATCTCACGCAAAGGTGCCAAGGCGCAAAGTAAAAGGCCAACTGCGAATTCCCCGTTTGCGTCTTTGCACCATTGCACCTTTGCGTCTTAGCGTTGAAATTCTTTCTCCATCTTCGGACATTTCCATTTCACCGGATTCTCGCATCAATTGCGCAACAGGTTTTCCAGTATTCGTTTGCG
>JANXOO010001314.1 GCA_025353525.1 Schlesneria sp.
GACGCCGCGACGCACGCCCGCAATTTTTTCGATTGCATCAAGTCGCGGGAAAAGCCGGTGGCTAACGCCGAGGTCATGCGACGTTCGCACACTGTCTGCCACGCTGCAGCAATCGCATGGATCCTGAATCGCAAATTGTCATTCGATCCGGTCCGTGAGATCTTCGTAAACGCGGGCGGTGGCCTCGACGACGAAGCCAACGGACTGCGCAATCGCCCGGCCCGCAACCCGTTTGCATGAACGAATCAGAAAAACAGTGACTGGCGCACAGTGTGTTTAATGAACGGAATCACGCTCGATGTAATCGGTGCTTCACTGGTTCCAGTGAAATTTAATGAGTGTGCCAGGCAGACATTTGCTTTAAGCGTTATTTCAATCCATGCCGGGTGAAACGTATCATCCGCCTGTGATCAATTCCATTTCACCAGTTTCCGGACGAGGACATCATGCGACGAGCCATGTACTTATCGAGTGCGATATTCCTGGCAGTCACAGCAGGAGCTGTTCCTGCGAGAGCCGATGAACCCGCTGCCGGAAAACAGGTCGAACGGCAGTTTGATTACCTGGCAAATCCCCGCCACAACATGGGATACCTGCTCTATTTGCCAACGAAATACGGGACTGCCAGCGAAAAACATCCACTGATCCTGTTTCTTCACGGCAGCGGTGAACGCGGCAAACATTTGCCAATGGTCAAAAAACACGGGCCACCAAAACTGGTGGAAGAGAGAAAGGACTTGCCGTTTATTGTCGTGTCACCGCAGCTATCAAAAGACAATCAACTCTTCAGCCCCCACGCTGTAACAGCCCTGCTGGATGACGTTGTCGCGAAGTACGATGTCGATCCTGATCGCATCTACCTCACAGGACTCAGTATGGGAGGTGGCGGAACATGGCATGTCGCGGCCTTGCAACCGGGCCGGTTTGCCGCGATCGCTCCAATTTGCGGTTGGACCGATCCTCGCGATGCCGTCAAATTGGGAAAACTTCCTGTATGGGCGATCCACGGGGATGTCGATGGAGCGGTTCCGTATATGGAAACCGAACAAATGGTTGACGCCCTGCGCAATGCGGGCGGGAATGTGAAATTCACAATCCATCATGACGGAAACCACGATACGTGGACCGCGACCTACGGGATGCCCGAGTTTTACGAATGGCTGCTCAGACAAAAGCGTTCGGCACGCGACTGAAGAACGAGAGATATTCTTTTTCGAGAGTACGCCCGCAAAAAAACAACCGGCTGAAAAACGGGGACTGGCTCCAGGTCTTCCTGGTGCCAGTCCCCGTTTTTCTACCCGTTTTTCATCGCCTCGTAAAATGGTGCAGTACGATTCCCGCAGTGACGGCGACGTTCAGCGAGTCGGTTCCGCGACACATCGGGATCGTCAATTTGCGATCACAGAGATCTGTCCAGACGTCGCCCAGGCCTGCGTCTTCGTTTCCCATCAGGATTCCAATCCGCGTCGGACGACTCGCTTTGTCGAGTTGTTCGGCGCCGTCGTCCAGCACTGTCGCGACCATTTCAAATTGCCATTCGGTCTTCAATCGAAGCAAGTCGGATTCGAGATTGGCGGATTCGATGATCGGCAATTTGAACGCGGTACCCATCGAAACGCGAATCACGCGACGCGAGAAAGCATCACAACTGCTCTTTCCGAGTAACAACGCATCGATTCCGAAAGCCGCTCCGATTCTGATCATTGCACCCAGATTCTCCGGGTTGTCACAGTTCGGGCAAGCGACGACCGTCAACCGCGTCGCCTCTTTCGGCAGTACCCGTTCCAGCGGACGACTCGCACGACGAACCCCGCACCCGATGACACCGACGTGAAAATCGAACCCGACCAGTTGATTCATGACATCTTGCGATGCCACAAATAGTGGCACATCAGGGGACACTTTGGCCGCCCATTCATCCTGACGTTTCTCGGTGATAAACACCGACGCGGTTTCAAAGTCGCTTTCGAGTAACCGCTCGACAACTTTTTTTCCTTCGGCGATGAAGTATTTGCCGCCACGCTGCACGTTCTTCAGTTTCAGATTGCGATAGGGTTCGACACGCGGGTCGTCCAGTGAATCGATGATCATCGTTGTCATAGTGGCAGTTCGTTATCGTCCAGGTTCAATAACGCATTATGGCGACCGGCATTGGAAAATCTACCCGCTGAAAAAGGGGGGCTGGCTCAAGGCCTTCCTGGTGGTCGCGGAAGGAATGAGCGAGACAACCACCCCCGGTACACACTCGAAAGCCATGATCCGGCTGCCGTCAGATCATAATGCATCTTTCTTTTCAGCTTGTCGTTCAGTTCTGTCAGCTTCGCTTTGATTTTCTTCGTTGCCGAGATGCGTTTGAGGGTAAAGTTGGCTTTCCGTGTTGTCCCGCACGCGTGTGTGGTCTTTCTCGTAGGCCCCACAGTCCACGCGACCTGGCAACCCGACTCTGTGTTCGGACCAGTAGCGACTGTGTCGCGTTCTCCCTGGTCAGTCTCCTTTCCTCCACGGACTCTACTGCCGTTTGATGTCCAGCATTGTTCGCTCGCTTCTCAGGTAGTACGAGTCTGTCTGACTTCCCGGTAACGTGCCTGTCGGCATTGTGGCGTCTCGCCTTATCCGACCGATCCATCTCTAACGAGAGGGATGTTTCCGGGATCTCCCGGTTTCCGCGAGGATTGTTTTCAACCCTGCATGTGGTCTCTGACTCCGTGGGGGTGACATCGGACTCGCCATTGTCGTTCGACATCACTGTTGCCTTCCCTTTGACAAGACAAGGTCGGTCACCACACAGGGATGATTTCGGAGCGCAATACACAGCCCGGTCTTTCCTCTGTGAACGCTTCGATCAGACGGTTGCCCGTCTCAACGCATCACTCGAGGCCAAGGCGATTGGCTGGATATTGCCTTGTACGAAACTTTCATTCGCTACAATCCTCCGGCTTTAACTGGCGCACCTTCTCCCCTGCGACTTTTCTTGCCGGTCGCCTATCGGAAATCGCGGGACGTTCGATTGTATTCGCCCAGCACGTCAGTCAGGTCTTCCAGTTTGTCGACTACCAGATGGACAACTTCGTCCTGGCGTTGAAGAATGCCATGAGCAATCAAAGCCGCCGCGCGTCGTGCGATTGGCCGAAATCGTTCCCAGACATTGACGTGGACAACCAGATTTGTCGTTCCCGTCTCATCTTCGAGCGTCATAAACGTAATCCCCTTGGCCGTCGACGGACGTTGTCTGAGCAGGACCAGTCCGGCGACGCGGTATTTGCGATCTGCTTCAAGTAACAGCAGATCGATGGTACGAACGACCCGTCGCCGCTCCAGTTGAGGACGCAAAAAACTGATCGGATGCCCTCTCAATGACAGCCCCGATGTCTGGTAATCAGCCATCACTTCCTGAACAGGGGTCATTGGTGGCAGATCCGGATCAGACTCGGCATCACCGACAGGATCGAAAAGCGGTGATGGTTCCCGGGCGGGAAGCGCGTCCCAGACTGCCGAACGCCGCGTTGTATTCAGCGAGCGAAACGCGTCCGCGCGTGCCAGCAATGCCAGTTCATGTCGCCCCAAACCGGCTCGTAACGCGACATCGGCTTGCGATGTGAATGCCGACTGCTGCCGTGCGAGGACGACTTTCTCCGCCGTGTCGCGACGCAGACCGGTCACCATTCGCATCCCCAACCGAAGTGAAAGTTCGGTCCCGGTTTGCCGACTGCCGGTCGAAGGAAGTTCACGCCGGGTCGACGCGCCGACGGAATCGGGGGCAGAACCTGTCGACCCGGAAATCTCGTCACGTTCACAATAGAGAAGACAGTCCCATGTACTGGCGTTGATATCGATCGGAGCAACGACGACCTGCTGACGGCGAGCTTCGGACACGAGTTGTGCCGGAGCGTAGAAACCGAGCGGCTGGCTGTTCAGCAGCGCCCCAGTAAATGCTGCGGGATAGTAAAACTTCAGCCAGGCAGAGGCATAAACGAGCAGTGCGAAGCTCGCCGCATGTGATTCCGGAAAGCCGTATTCGCCGAACCCTTGAATCTGCTCGAAAACCCGCACGGCAAACTCTTCGTCATAACCCCGAACCCGCATTCCCTCGAGTAACTTCTGCCGAAACGGCTCCATGACTCCCCGGCGACGCCATGCCCCCATCGCCCGGCGAAGCTGGTCTGCTTCGCCCGGCGTGAAACCGGCAGCAACCACCGCCAGTCGCATTGCCTGTTCCTGAAAGATCGGCACTCCCATCGTTTTTTCCAGAACGCCACGAACCGCTTCACTGGGGTACGAAACAGGTTCTTCCCCGCTGCGACGCCGAAGGTACGGGTGGACCATATTCCCCTGGATTGGACCTGGTCGAACGATGGCCACTTCGACGACCAGATCATAAAAACAACGTGGTTTCAAACGTGGCAACATGCTCATTTGAGCCCGAGACTCGACCTGAAAGACGCCAATCGATTCGGCGCGACACAACATCTCGTAAACGGCCGGGTCTTCTGCAGGAATCGTCGCCAATGTCAGTTCGTGTCCCCGATGAGTCCGGATCAATTCGAATGCCTTCCGGATGGCCGTCAACATCCCCAATGCGAGGCAATCGACTTTCAGAATTCCCAGCGCATCGAGGTCATTCTTGTCCCACTCGATCACTGTCCTGTTCGCCATCGCTGCATTCTCGATTGGCACCAGTTCGCAGAGTGGACCGTTGGTGATCACCATCCCCCCGACATGCTGCGACAGATGACGCGGGAAACCGAGTAACTGGTCGACGAGGATCACGAGTTGTCGCCCGGTTCGTGATGTCGGATCGAAGCCGGCATCACGAAACCGATCAGCCAGTACATCCTCCTTTTGTGGCGAATGCTCGACCGATTTCGCAAGCGAATCAACGCGATCCAGTGACAGGCCGAGTGCCTTTCCAACATCGCGAACTGCGGAACGGGGCCGGTACGAGATCACCGCAGCCGTCATCCCTGCCCGCTCGCGCCCATACTTTTCATACAAGTACTGCAATACCTCTTCGCGACGTTCGTGCTCGAAATCAACATCAATGTCGGGAGCCTCACCACGCTCTCGTGAAATGAACCGTTCGAACAGTACGTCGATCCGGTCGGGGTTGACACTGGTCACTCCCAGGCAATAACAAACGGCAGAATTCGCCGCCGAGCCACGGCCCTGACACAATATCCCGCGACTGCGAGCAAACCGGACCAGATCCCACACCGTCAGAAAATAGGCTTCGTAGTGCAGTTCGGCAATCAGTGTCAGTTCGTGCTCGATGAGCCTGCGGACGTGATCGGGAATGCCGTCGGGATACCGATCCCGCGCACCAGACCATGCCAGTTGCGTCAGCCAGGCGAGTGGCGTTTCACCTTGCGGCGAGAGTTCCTCGGGGTACTCGTACTTCAACTCGTCCAGCGAAAATGTGCAACGGTCGGCAATTTCGACAGTCCGCTCGATCGCTTCAGGGCAACTCGCGAACAGGTGCCTCAGTTCGTTCCCGGGCTTCAGATGCCGCTCCCCGTTCGTGCAACGATGCGAACCGAGTTCAGAGACGGTACACCCCAAACGAATCGCCGCGAGAACATCGTGCAAATAACGCCGACCTGGCTCGTGGTACAGCACGCCATTGCTGGCGGCGAGTGGCAGTCGGACCTGTTGGCTGATGTCCCGATATTGCCGGAGCAACCAGCCGTCATGAGGACCCAGGTCTTGCCGCGCCACAAGGGAACAACGGTCTCCGAATGCGTCTCGCCAGAGGTGAAGTTTGGTCGTGTGTTGTTCCGGCTCACGCTCGTCGAACAATACGCATGCCAGCAACCCGTCTGAATATTGAGCAACGTCGTCGAACCCGAGGTGACATTCGCCTTTTGGGGCGCGCCTCTTTCCGACGGTCAGCAATCGGGCAAGTCGACCGTATCCGGCCCGGTCCGTCGCGAGGAGCACAACAGAAGGAGACTCTTGCGGAGTGACCTCGGCACCGATCAACAGTTTCAGGCCGAGTGGTTTTGCTGCCGCGTGAGCCCTGACGACACCTGCAAGACTGTGTCGATCGGTAATGGCCAATGCGTTGTAACGAAGTTCGGCAGCTCGCTGGACCAGTTCATCGGGATGCGACGCCGCCTGCAGGAACGAGTAATTTGTCAGACAGTGAAGTTCGGCATAGCCAGTGTAACCTTCGGGCGGAACGACGACCCGCTTCACGTCTCGTTCGGGAAGAGACTGCCGTTCTCGGGAATTCAGTTTCGGAGCGGGTATTTCAGGCATGGGCCGATTCTGAATTTGTCGGATTGCGATTGCAAGTCATTGCGTGCTGCAACACTTTCATTGTAATCGTGAAGCACGACTTTTACGGAGGATTCGTTTGCACCAGTGAGGCAATTCGTTCCTTGCCAATTCGTCAGAACTTTCCGCCCCCAGGCGACTTCTGGCATGTTCCCCTTTCGGGGATGCGAACAGAACCTTAGAATCAAGGGACGGAGGATCGTTTCCGGAATCGAATCCCGAAAGCGAATGCGCCAGTGGTTGATCGGCGGTTGCCGGTTTGACACGTGCAACGCGATCGGGTTGTTCGATCGATTCAATCAGGTTCTGCAAAGGCAGGATGCGAAATGCAATACATGAGAAATCACCGCTGGACTTCATTCGTCGTTTTTGGATCAATGGCATTCGCGCTCGCTGCGAATATCGGCCTGGCTGCTGAGGAATTCAGCGCCACGGCAAAAACAAAAACACGTGCCAATCGCCTGAGCAAAGAAAGCAGCCCCTATCTGCTGCTGCATGCTCACAATCCGGTCGACTGGTATCCGTGGGGTACTGAAGCATTTGAAAAGGCCAAAAAGGAAGGGAAACTGATTTTCCTTTCGGTCGGATACAGCAGTTGCTACTGGTGCCACGTGATGGAACG
>JANXOO010001323.1 GCA_025353525.1 Schlesneria sp.
GAATGTCCCCTTTTTTCCATCCAGTGTCGCTCTTGCGGTTGCCGGAGAGTTCCGTGCCCCTGGAGATCGCTTCCTCGGTGATCGATAAAAAATGACGGAGCACGTCACACGTCCCCGTCCCCTCAAGTGCAGGAGTAAAATCACGGCAAATTCAACGGAACGGGTTTGTTCTCGACAGCCATGACTTCGCAACCCGTTGTGATTCCGCCATACGTCGTCGTGTGATCGGACGACCAGCGGATCGACCAGCGATCAATGAACGGGGCCGAACCAAGGCCGAAGACAACTTTATTTTCGTTGCGGCACTGATAACCGTCTCCCCCCACGAGCTGTTTTGTCCATGTCCGATCGCCGATCGAGACGGTGACTTCGGCACCGGTGGCATCGCGACTGCCATTGACCCCCACAAGCCGTACGGCAAAACTCTTTCCGGCATTCTTGGTGCGATTGGTGACGAGTGCAGCCGGTGCCCTAATATTGGAAACGACAAAGTCCGGAAGGCCATCCCGATTCCAATCGAGTCGGGCCAGGCCCCGCCCGAGGTATTCACGCTGAAAATAGGTTCCCAGTTGATCGGCTGTCAATTCGCGAAAATGACCTTGGCCGGCATTTCGAAAAAATTGCGGTCGCATCTGAAACGGGATCCCTTTCGCGGTTAAGTCCAGTACATGTCCGTTGGTGACGACGATGTCAGGCCAGCCGTCCAGATCCGCGTCTAGTTCCTGAGTCCCGAAGCCCAAAAACCGCCAACTCGGTTCGCGGAGTCCGGCCGGGCGCGTCGCATCTTCAAACATCACACCCTGTCGTTGCAGATACAGCGTGTTCGACTGTTCGTAGAAATTCGTGACGAATAAATCGAGCAATCGATCGCCATCGAAATCTCCTGCGGCAACGCCCATACAGGCTTGCGGCAAACCTTCAGCATCCAGAGCAAGCCCCTTCTGCAGGGCACTCTCCACGAATGTCGGGGTCGAGCCATTGGGGGATGTTCGATTTTCAAAAAAGAAATTGGGGACGGCGTCATTGGCGATGAACAGGCTCAATCTCGACGATCCATCAAAGTCCGCTGCGATGATCCCCATTCCTTTACCGAGCGGCCGCTCGATTCCGGAAATCTCGGTGATGTCACGAAAGTGACCATCTCCCAAGTTGAGATACAGTTGGTCCTGTTCGGCTGCGAACGTGTCGGGACTGCACCCCCGCTGCTCGTCGCCTGCCAGGCATGCGGTGCGGATCGCATCTTCGCGAGAGAGGTAATTCACATCGTAAAGGTCGGGCCAGCCATCGTTGTTGAGGTCCGCGATCAGGCAACTCGTCGTCCATCGCTCGCTCGTCAGCCCTGCGAAGTCAGTGACATCGCGGAACGTTCCGTCACCTCGATTGTGATACAGCCGATTCCGCCCCAGGTTGGCGACGTACAGGTCGGTAAATCCGTCGTTGTCAAAATCCCCGGCGGTCGCTCCCTGTCCATAGTCAAAATCGCTGAGACCCGAGGCAGGTGTGACATCCTGCCAGCGGTTGCCGCCCAGATTTCGGTAACAGCGATCAGTCCAATCTCGTGGCTGTTTCAGCGGATCAACCGAGCCGGCCTGGGTGAAAAAGAGGTCGGGAAAGTGGTCGCCATCGTAGTCTAGAACGGCGACGCCACCGCCCGTTGTTTCGTACATCCGCATGTCTCCTGACACGTCCGGGCTGCGGCTGTGGTAGGTGAAATTCAAGCCGGAAGCATGCGATTCGTCTTCAAAGCGGATCAATGCGGATGCCGTTTGTGGCGTGTCGGCACTTTCCCTGCGAGGGGTGACGACGCGCGAAAGGTCGGGCAGAGGGAGTGCAGAGAAATCGGCTGTCCGAAACAGTTGAGCCTCTTCGCGAACCTGAGTCGTGGCCGTCAGCAGTGTTGGTCGGAGTCGAGTTTGCGATTCTTGTGCCCATTTGCACGAGCGATCGACTTGTTGCGCTCCGAAGGCCCAGCCCCAGGCTTCCACGGGGCGTCCCAACTCTTCCGTCAATTCCATCGCGCGACGCATCCGTGCCAGATCCGTTGGATTCTGAACGACGTTATCCACCAGCGCTGCGAGTTCCTGCAGGTGTTTGGCGCGTAGCAAAAATGGCGGAGCTTCCTCCGGGCGATTGACGAGCATTAAGATCTGCCCCAGTTGAAAATGGGCGACGCGGTGATTGGCATCACGCTGAATGGCTTCCCAGAGACACCGGATGGCACCATTGAATTCCCCCTGTTGGCGTGCCCAAAGTCCACGCGCGACCCAGACTTCCGGATGGAATTCGGCGGCAGTTGGGACACGCGAGTTCCATTGGAGAAATCGCTCGGGATCACCCGGTTCCAGCAGCCTTCCGAGTTGACCTTGAGCTTCACCGCAGTTTGGATCGACGTCGATGATCTGACGCAAAATGCCTTCGGCGACACGAAACTCCTGCCGGCGTACCGCAGCCCGAGCCTCTCCCAGCCGTGGCAGGGGATCATCCGGTGCTGCGTTCGCAAAGAGCTCCCGCATTTCCGGATGCTCGATCACGGGTTCGCCGGCTCCTAGAAACACGAGATGTTGCGGCGTGAATTGCCCGCTGCGGACGGTCTGGAATTGACAATGGGCGGCTTCCCAACTTCGGCCTTCGAAGCCGAGGAGGAAGCCCAGATTGAAGATTGCCAACGAGTTATTCGGTTCAGCGCTCAATGCCGCGCGGAACGCAGTCTCTGCAATTTTGGCAAACCCGCGGTCGAGCGCTAACTGACCAAGGTCGACGAGCGGAGCGGAACAAACCACATTCGGATGCGATGACAAGCGATGCATTTGATCAAGACACGCTCGACGCTGCCCTCGACGGATTGCAATTTCCGCTGCCAGGATTCGCCATTCGTCCACGTTTTGACCACTCGCGATTCCTCGCTTCGCGGCGGCCTCGGCCTCTTCCAGTTTTCGCTCCTTCACTTTCAATCGAGTCAACGGAATTGTGTCTGCGGAAGGGACCGAACAGCCAATCGTCAGCATCACGATCAAAACTGTCTGCAATCTCCAATATCCGTGCACGGTTGCTTTCCGTCTTTTGGTGAAGTCTCTTGCCATGACGCCATCATCACGGTCTGTCGTGAAAACAGCAAGCAGTTTCTCGAAAGGACCATGCCTTCTTGCGTTGCCGACAGTTCCGTCGCCCAGCGGAACCGGATCGCTGATCGGCGGACTGCTTACGGAAAAGGAAGCCGATCAAGATTTGTCGATATTTTGATTGAATAGCACCAGGGCGAGATTGACTTGACGAGTACGCACTGTCATACTCGCAACAGAATCACGAGATTTTCACATCAAGATTTCGTGAGGGCTGGTTTAAAAAACGGTTTACTGGTTTCTCGCACGACTCATTTACCTCACTTCTCGAGGCGCCATTCCGACAGGATTCAATTGGATAATTCGCCAGTTTTGGCGTTACCTGTGTTCGCGGTCTGTTGTATGCGGACCACGACAATTTTTCGGTGTTTCACTTCATTTTTCTGGGGAGATGGCATGTTAAAATTTAAAAGGCGCGCATTCACACTGATCGAACTCCTGGTGGTCAT
>JANXOO010001333.1 GCA_025353525.1 Schlesneria sp.
GCCAGATTCTCGCGGATTTTCCAGTCAATTCCGACGATGATGGCGATCAGTACGTTTCCGCAAGGATTGTTCGTCGAAGCCAATCCCTATTATATAAAAATGCTGGAATTTGATCTTGTCGAAACAACCGGTCGTCGTGCCGTTGATCTCGGAATCTGGCCCGACCCCGAACAGCGAGCATCGCTTGTTCGGATGATTGAAAACGGACAGCCGGTTAGCGGTGTCGAATGCGAAGTTCGCGCGAAATCAGGAAAACTGTATACGGTTCTGATTTCGGTCGAGCCGATCGAGTATGGTGGCGAACCGTGCCTGCTGTTCATCCACCACGATATTACAGAACGCAAGCGAGCCGAAGAATCGCTGCGCGAAAGTGAAGAACGCTATCGCTCGCTCGTCGATCACGCACCCGTCGGAATTTACGTACATGTCAACAACAAGTTCGTCTATTTGAACAAGGCCACCTGTCAGTTAATGGGGGCCTCATCCCCCGAGCAATTGCTCGGCACGTCAACTCTGGATCGCTTCGAGCCGGAAATGCATGACGTGATTCGCGAGCGAAACAAGCTGGTTCGCGAACAACGCAATCCAGTGCCATTGATCGAACATTCGTACCTCAGGCTTGACGGAACAAAGGTCGAAGTCGAATCGATGGCGATTCCGATCCAGTTCAACCGTCAGGCCGCGGTTCAGATCCTGATCCAGGATATCACGGAACGCAAGCGTGCTGCAGAGAAATTGCGAATAACCGAGAAGCATTTTTCGACCATATTCAGTTCCAGCCTGATTGGAATCTGCATCACGACATTCGACGATGGGCTTATCCTTGATATCAACGATGCCATGCTCGAGATTTTGGGTTTTGATCGAACGGATGTCATCGGTCATTCTGTCGTCGAACTTGGATATTGGCCCAAACCGGAAGAACGAAACATGCTTTTGCAAAAACTTCAGCACCAAGAGTCCCTCAAGAATTGCGAAGTCGGGTTTCGACGGAAGGACGGCACGATTGGGCACTCGCTGAGGTCACTCGAGCGACTGAATCTGAATGGTCGCGAATGCATTCTGACGATGTTCAACGATATCAGCGATCGCAAACGAATCGACGAAGAATTGCGGGCCAGTCGCCAGCAACTGGAAACGCTCTCGCGCCAACTGATTTCGACACAGGAAGCCGAACGGCGACATCTTGCTCGCGAACTTCACGATGAAATCGGGCAGGTGCTCACCGCGATCAAAATGAATATCCGGAAAACACAGCGCGCCGCAAATGTCGAGTTGCATCCATACCTGGACGAAAACGTTTCGATGCTTGAACTCGCGATTGGCCAGGTCCGCAACCTTTCGCTCAGCTTGCGACCCGCTCAACTCGACGAACTTGGACTCGTTGCGGCGCTCCACTGGTTCGTCAAACACCAAGCGACAATTTCCGGATTTGAGGGACACCTCGACGCGTCAATCGGCGACCTTCACGTCCCTTCCGACCTGGCAACCGTCTGCTTCCGGATCACTCAGGAATCACTGACGAATGCGGTACGACACGCCAATCCCCAAAACATTTACGTAGAATTGCAGGCGAATGGCGGGGAATTGTTTCTGAAGATCCACGACGACGGCAGCGGGTTTGACGTTACTGAAGCTCGGAAACGAGCCGCAGGTGGGAGCAGCCTGGGGTTGCTGAGTATGCATGAACGTGCAAGTCTCGTGAGTGGCAAACTTGAAATCGATTCCGAAAAAGGTACTGGAACGACAATTCATGCCAGGTTTCCACTAAAGCCGACTTGAATCGATCTGGGCACATGCCAGTCGCGGCGGCTCGAAACGTTCAAGGTGCGAGGTTCTCAAATGGTTTTCGATGCGGCAGGCATCAATCCAGTCGTCGCAAGAAAGTTTCAACGGGTTTGCGATTCTGCTCGGGAATGACACCTGGAAATCCGTACCAGACCAGCCCAACAATGCGTTCCGAATTTGCGTCGACGCCAAGCAATCGTAAGAACTCCGGATCACGCGTCACATCGCCTGTCGTCCATTTCGTTCCGACGCCGTTCGACCAGAGTGCGAGCATCAGATTCTGCACGAAACAACAGCACGCTGCATAATCTTCTTCTTCGCGAAACGGGTCATCCGATCGAAGACACGTCACTGTCAGCCAACCGGGGACCGAAGACCACGATTTCCGTTTAACGTCCGCTTCAATCGCCCCTTTCTTTCGGGCGATCAGGCCAGAGTTCAGTTCGACAACCGCGTGTGCGGTTTTGGGACCGAGCCAATAAACGCGCCATGGCTCCGTCTTTTTGTGGTTCGGTGCCCAGCTCGCAATTTCGAGTGCTGCTTCGACAATTACGGCTGACGGAACTTCTGTCCGAAACAAACCGATCGTTCGTCGACTGCGAATCAAATCGCCGATTTCAGTAGTCATTGTTTCGTTCCATGATGTCCTTCAGTTTTACCCCCGGCGAATTGCGTCCATCGGTGACATTCGCAACGCCCAAATCGCGGGATACAATCCACCGAGCATCCCCAGAACCGTGCTGAAAATCAGGCTGAATAAAAGCAAACCGGGACTGGCGAACAAATGAAGCTTTGTCGGGTATATGGCGTTGACCACCTGGACGGCCACCCACCCGGCGGC
>JANXOO010001347.1 GCA_025353525.1 Schlesneria sp.
TCTTGCCTTCGATTGCCTTGAAACGTCCGAGTTCCTTGTGCCCGGAAGGATCGGCATCGACGACAGCGATGTCGCCCGTTTCAGTGGCCACCAGCAGTTGCCGATTTTGGACAAGGAGCAAGACCTGCCCGCTTCCATATCCGCGAGCTCGCCATTCAAGCTTTCCGTCGCTCAGTCCCACGCACATGAAAACACCGCCATCGAACCCGTACAAATGCTCACCCAGAACGACGAAATCGTTGTAGTAAGGCTTGATCGCTTTCGTCGTCCAAAGTTCTTTGACATCCCAGCGGTCACCGTCCCGCGTAACGCTCAGTCGTCGAGTCCCACCCGACATTCCCGTTCCCAGAAGGACCTCCGAATTGTTGAGTACCGCTGGCTGGACGACACGGGCCTGGTCAACCTTCCACGCATGTTCCCACAAGGTGACTCCTGTTTCCGGCTGTAAACCGAACAGTCCGGAATTGGTCGAGATTAATAATTGCTCGACACTGCCAAGTGTCGAAAGTTGCGTCGAGCTGTAGCCCTGCGTTCCGTCGCCAGCCCCCCACGCGAATTCGCCGTTTTCAATCTGATAGGCAACGACAGCCTTTCCGTCGGGGCCACCGGCATAGACCGAAACCAGACCATGGCTGACGCATGGCGAACTCGAAAACCCCCATGTTGGAATGCTTGCTTTCGAATCGACTACGATGTCCGCCGTCCAGATCCGTTGACCTGTCGCTGCATTCAGTGCATTCAGGCGACCGTTCGCTCCCAACGCAAAAAGTTTTCCTTCATGAAACGTCGGAGTACCGCGCGGCCCAGGCCCCGCGACGAGTTCTTCAAAACGGGTCTTGTCACCATGTGACCAGATTTCCGTGCCTGTATTTGCATCGTAACAAACGACAAACTCGTCATCGCCGCGTTGTTCCTGGGTAAATAAACGGTCTCCAATAACGGCGAACGACGACCAGCCAGGCCCGATCCGGTGTCGCCACAATTCCTGCGGCGGAGTTTTATACCAGCCTTCAGCCAATTGAACGTCCTTCAATTGTCCGTCTCGATGATCGCCTCGAAACCCGGTCCAGTCACCAGGCTGCCTGAAAAGAATCCGGTTAGCGGACAAAGCTGACTCGTCCTTCGTTCCGCGTGACGACTTCTTTTCTGACATAAACTTTGATTCTGGTGTGGGGATCCATCGCCAATGAAACGCGGCAGCAAAACTTCCGTCCATTCCGTCAACACGCAGCAGTGAAAAATAAATTCCTGTTGCGACGAAAATCAGAAGCATTCCCGCACGTCGAACGGACCACTCCAGTTTCATCGAGACCAGAAGCCATACGACCCAAAATGTCGAAACGACCGGAAGTGCATAGAGAATCAGGGCGAAGGCGGGAAAGTTCTTCCCGGAAATCATGACCGTCGCCGTCGCGGTGACAACAAGGACAATGACCGCGAGCAATCGATCGCTCCATCGAATCCGGCTGGCGAATAACCACCAGATCAGAAGCAGCGCTGTTGCAACAACCGGAGCAACCATCAAGCCCAGAAAAAACTTTAATGGCGATTGTTCCCCCAGTAACGACCACGCACGCACGAGCCAGAGCGCAATGACACTCAAAACACCGGGCCAAAGTCGCAATTGATACGACGGGGCGGGCGTCATGGAATTGTGAGGATTCTCGTTCGAAACTTGTACCGGGCTGGACATCGACTTCTCCTGGAGCTGTTTTCACTGTCGGTCAGAAAGTTACCTGAATAAACCGATCCGGGAAAGTCTTTTGATGCAATGCAAGCTGTCATTGAATAATCCGAAACTTCCCGTAACGATTCCGCTGATTCCGCGACTTCACAGCGAACATTCCCGGCTCGCCGTCGATCGAG
>JANXOO010001359.1 GCA_025353525.1 Schlesneria sp.
GACGACTGATCTGCGCCCTTCACGCTGTTTCCGAAAAATCGCACGCACCGGAATATACCTCGCGCGGTCTGAATTGAGGCCACGAAAAACGTCGACAATTGCTGGAAAGTGCGTTTCCAACGGTGGATTCGCACCGAACGCGGAAACGGACCTTCAAATGACACCTCAATCCGGACCGCGAGCAGTATAAATCCCCGTTCGTCCTGCTATTCAAGTCAGCTCGGCGATCTGCCTGGTTACTCAATGCCAGGTCCTTCAATTCCTTCTTCGTGGCCCCTTCGTTAATCTGTGCAACGGTGTTGATTGCGATCCGGTTTTGGCAGGGAATACTTCACAGATGTCGAAAGGCAACGTACTAATCGGTCAATCCGGCGGACCGACTTCGGTCATCAATTCGTCATTGGCGGGAATCGTTGATGCCGCGATGAAATCATCGAAGATTGGCCGAGTCCTGGGGATGCGATTCGGGATCGAAGGAGTACTTGGCGACTTCCTGGTCGATCTTGGATCCGAACAGGCCGCTGTGTTGAAGGGACTGCGTTCGACACCGGGAAGTGCACTTGGTTCAAGTCGGCTGAAGCTGAAAGACGAACATTTTCCCGATGTCCTGAAGCAGCTCAAAAAATACGACATCCGGTATTATTTCATGATCGGTGGCAACGACACGATGGATACGATCCATCGCGTCACGGCGTATGCAAACGACAACGGCCACGAAATGATCGGCGTTGGAGTCCCCAAAACTGTCGACAATGACTTGCACGGCACCGACCACACTCCGGGTTACCCCAGCGCGGCTCGTTTTGTCGCCCTGAGTGTCCTGCAAGCGGGGATACTGGCCCGCGACATGCAAAAGGTCGACCAGTTCGTGATTTATCAGTCGATCGGCAGAAGCGCAGGATGGTTGCCGGCCGCTGCGGCGTGTGCCCGGCTTGCCAGCGATGCTCCACCTCATCTGATATTATTTCCCGAACGATCTTTCGACCGCAGCACCTTTCTGGCGGCAGTCGCTGCGGCGCATCAGAAGTACGGATTCGTCAGCATCGTTTGCGGAGAGGGGATTTCCAACGCGGATGGCACCCCGGTCAGCGTTTCACAGACGAAAGACAAATTCGGCAACGTCGAATTCGGTGCGATGGGCGGCACCAGTGCGGCGATGATGCTGCACCGGATGATTGGCGACGAATTCGGCTGGCGGGGTGAGTTCCAGGTCACCGAGTCACTTCCAATGTGCGCGGCTGATCGCGGAGTGACGCTCGACTTCGAAGAAGCCTTCGCGTGCGGCCAGCAAGCTGTCACGTTGGCCACAACCGGATCGGGCGGCGTCATGGTCACGATGAATCGGATCAACAGTCCGGCCGAGGATTACAGGATTGGCTTTGGTACGATCCCGCTGAGCGAAGTAGCGAACCACGAACGACCGATGCCCGATCACTTCATTACCGAAGACGGATTCGGAGTGACCGGGGCGTTCATGGACTACATCAAACCGCTGGTCGGTGAACTGCCAGAATATTCCCGATTGTCCGCGAAACGAGCTACGCCGTAAGGCGAGAGCAGAATAAAGGATTGCCTCAGTGATTAAAGACCGACTTCCGTATTCGAAATACAACCTGATCACCGATATGCTGGCTGCTGCTGAAGCGATCAGGTCATTTGATGTCAGCGTTGTGAAGCAAGCCGCAACCGGGATTGCTTCGACCGGCAAACTGTTGATGACCGGGGAAGGTTCGAGTCGCATGTTTCCGGCCAAGAGTGCCATCGCGCATTCGCGACGCAACGGATGGCCGTGCATCGTCACCACCGAAGCGGGTCGGCAATCCCAGGAATATCGCCTGGACGATTGGGCGGTGTTGGGTGTCTCGAATTCGGGACGGACTGCGGAAGTCATCAGACTCTTTCACGGGTTAAAGGCTGCTGGCAATCCAATGCGTTACAGTCTGACTGCGATGCCCGATTCGACGCTCGAATCTCTGGCGACAAGCGGACATGTGTTGAAGTGCGGCAAGGAAGGCGCGGTCGCGGCAACAAAAAGCGTTGTCGAACAGGCGATCTATTGTCGTGCTCTTGTTGAATCGATCGCGGGCGAAGAGACACTAAGCGGGCGATTGTCGTCACTCGCAGACCAGTTTCTGGCGGCGCTCGCCATCCCGATCGACCTCGGGATCGCAAAAAAAATCGCTCACTCCGGTTCGATTTATTTCGCGGGCCGCAACGATGGTGTTGCGGAGGAACTGACTTTAAAAACCAATGAAATCACTCGAAAACGCGGCGATTATCTCGAAGGGACGTATGCCGTCCATGGCATTGAAGAATCGATGCAGGCGAATGACGTTGTGATCTGGATCGACCCGTATCAGGAGTCCGAACAGAAGTTTTACGACGTGCTGGTGAAAGGTGTCGGAATGACTGTCATCGCTATATCGTCGCGACCGACACTTTTTCCCACGATTCAGATTCCGGATGCTGGCGACCTGTCGTGTTTCATTCAACTCGCAGCAGGCTGGAACTTGCTCGTCGAAGCCGGCTTGCAACTTGACATTAACATCGACAAACCGGAACGAGCCAGAAAAGTCGGAAACGAGTTTGTCGGATGATGGCGCACTGGCGCGCCTCAAAACATCAACAGGTATTGATTTGTCGATTAAAACGAGTACACTCAAGAGTGATCGACGCTGTGTGATTGAGTGATGCTCAGGGGAAAATTGGAATGTTCACATTCTACGGGCAGTCGCGGACATTTTGTGACCGGTTCGCTCGACGCGATTTCCTTTGTATTGGCGGGTTGGCCATCGGCGGTTTGACGCTGCCGAATCTTTTGCGAGCCGAACAAGCGTCAGGCCCTCGCGCCACGGGCAAATCGATCATCAACATTTATCTTGCCGGAGGGCCAACGCACCTTGATACGTTTGACCTCAAGCCGACCGCCGCGCGCGAGTTTCGCGGTGAGTTCATGCCAATTCAGACCAATGTTCCGGGGATGGAGATTTGCGAGTTGATGCCAAAGCTGGCGCAGCTTGGAGACAAGTTTTCTGTCGTTCGGTCAATTTCCGGTTTGCACGAAGAACATGCCCCGAATTACAGCGATTCGGGATGGAGTGAGCTGTCTCTTAAGAACATTGGCGGTCGACCTGGCATCGGATCGGTTATGTCCAAACTGTGGGGACCATCTCAAACGACGGGACACGGAACGGCACCGACGTTTGTTGATCTGACAGGCTGGACAAAGACCGGATTCGTCGGGCAGGTGAATGCCGGATTTCGTCCCGACGGTGAAGGCCGGCAAAACCTGAGTCTTAACGGTCGCGTCAGTCTGAAACGGCTCGATGATCGCCGTGCACTGCTGTCAGGACTTGATCGATTGCAGCGTAACGTCGATCAGTCGGGAATGTTGACCGCAATTGACAGCTATACGGAGAGAGCTGCAGGGATTGTCACATCGGGAGAACTCGCCAAAGCCATCGATCTTCGTCAGGAAGATCCCCGGCAGCTTCAGCGATATGGTACCGATAATGGCATGGGGAACGATCGGTTCGTGATGGCACGTCGCCTGATTCAGTCAGGCGTCCGCTGCGTCTCGCTCTCGTGGGGGAGTTGGGACACTCATGGCGACAATTTCAATGCGATGCGCCGTCAGTTGCCCCCGCTAGACCAGGGGCTTTCGGCATTGATCGACGATCTGGACGCCCACGGACTGCTCGAAAGTACAATCATCATGATGTCGGGCGAGTTCGGGCGAACCCCGCGCATCAACCCGACCGCAGGTCGCGATCACTGGCCGCGAACGTCGTTCTTCTTCCTTGCGGGAGGTGGGATGCGGCACGGACAAATGATCGGAGCAACCAGCCGAAACGGCGAAGAACCGATCGAACGGCCTGTCAACATTCAGAACGTCTTTCATACGGTCTATCGCCAATTGGGAATCGACACAGACACGGTCACGCTGGCAGACCCCAACGGACGACCGCAATATCTGGTCGAAGATCGGAATCTGATCACGGAACTTTTGTGACGTTCCGCTGAATCCGAATCAGATTTCACGAATCGGCAAGGCTTCGTTCCGACCGGTCTCGTCCTAACTGACGGATCTTCTGGCGCACAATCTGGTCTGCCTTTTATCCCGACTTCGGAAGAGAGTCCGGCGTTTAGCCAGCGGCTCGCATTTCCAGCTCGACGGCACTCACAGAAACGACAGCAATTCCGAGTTTGTCGGCAAGTTCGATGACTTCAGGTTCGTCCAGGATAATCGTCATGCCACTCTCGATGGCCAGGACCCGACCGCCCGATTCGTGCATGGTCCGAATCGTTTGCGCTCCGATTGTCGGGACATCGAACCGCATGTCCTGTTGCGGCTTTGCCACTTTTACGACAGTGAAGCCACCGCGTCGACAGAGTTCCGCCGATCGACGGATTGCCCGATCCGTCCCTTCGATCGCTTCGACAGCGATCACGGCCATATCGTGAACAATCACCGATTGACCGATGTCGAGTCGACCCATTTCCTTGGCCAATTCCCATCCGAAACGAATATCGCGCCACTGCGAATCGGTCGGCTTGCGTTTTGTGAGGAATCCGTGTTTCACGAGTAACTCCGGACAATAGTCGAGGGCAGAATCGAAAAAAATGTTGTCGCGCTCGAATTCGCGAATCACTGCCAGAAGCAGCGTATCGTCCTTTCGGTCACGTCTGGCATAGCACAGCCACATGTGGATCGTGCGCCAGTCAGGAAGCAATCGCAATATTCGAAACGGCTGAAAGAGGACCGTCTTTTCGATCTTTCCGGCCATGACGACGCGATTGATGCGAGCTTTCTTGAAGAGGTTGATAGCGCGACCGATTCGCGCCAAGGGTGCTTCTACATACGAATGGCAGGTGGAGCGAAGTTCGGGCGCGGCCATTCCCATCACACCGACGCCATAGACCTGATGTCCCTGATCGCGCGCTGCTTCGGCGAATGAAATTGGAAAACGCCCGCCGCCAGCCAAAAGGCCAACACGACGCCCACCAGGTTTCAGATCGGTCTGTTCGGCTCCGTCCATGGAGTCCAGGCCCTTCTTCCTTGTCCTTAATCCGCAAATTACCCGGCGGCTCGCAGCATCTTCGCATCCGCAGTCGCTGTCGCCCGCAATCGTCCAATCTCTTCCATCAGTGCAGCTACCTGCTTGTCCAACTCTTTCAATTGATCTCGCATATCGGGAATTCGCTTCATGGCGATCAACAATCGCTTCTGTTCCGATTCATTTGCTGCGGGTGCCCCCAACCACGTCTCGCCAGCGGGGATATCTTTGAGGACGCCCGATTTGGCTCCGACCGAACAACCGGAATTCAAACGAATGTGATCTCGAATTCCAGCTTGTCCGCCAAGTCGAACATAGTCACCCGTGCTGCTGGAACCGGCCATTCCGACCTGTGAGGCAAACACGTTGTGCTGCCCGACTTCGCAGTTGTGTGCGATCATCACCAGGTTGTCGAGTTTCGTTCCGGCCCCGATGACCGTCGGCCCGATCGCTCCGCGATCGATTGTTGTACAGGCCCCGATCTCGACATCGTCGTGAACGTGAACTGTGCCGAGTTGCGGAATTTTCTCGAATCGGCCTTCGGTAAACCGGTAACCGAATCCGTCGGCACCAATCACGGCGCCGCTGTGGATAATGACCCGGTTTCCGATGATCACGTCGTGATACAGCACCGCATTCGCGTGCAGAATTGTAGAGTCGCCAATCCGGCAACCGGCTCCGATGACAACTCCCGGATGCAGATCACAATTCGAACCGATCACGGCTTCTTCGCCGATCGTGACTCCCGCCGCAATGTAACAGTCGTTTCCAATTTTGGCCGTCGTATCGATCCATGAATGCGGCGAGATTGTTCGCTGGGGTCGACCGCGAATCTTGCGAAACAGCGGCAACAGTTTCTGAAAAGCGGCTTGCGTATCCGTCACGACGATCACGGAAAAACCGGTGGGTTCGCCGAACGATGCGGCGATCTTCGCGTCCATCAGGATCGCTCCGGCATCGCATTCCCCGAGCCGACTCAATTGTTTTGCATCAACAATAAATGTGATGGCTGATGGACTCGCCGCTTCGATCGCCGCCGCGTCGTCGATCACGCGCAACCGATCGCCGCGAATGGTTCCATTCACGAGCGCGGCCAAAGATTCAACGGTTTCAGACACGCGGCATCCTTTCCACGAGGGGCGAACACATTTTGTCACAGTTCAATGTCCGACTTGTATCTCAAATGCGTGAAATCGGGCAAGAGCGATCACACAAACGTAAATTCTGCAAAATGCCGCCTGCACCGGACCCGCTGCGCATAGCCGATTTCCAAAGCAACACCATTTTCTGATGGACGTTCACGCGTGGCACGCAGAAACGTGCGTCCAATATTTCATGCGGTGTATGACTACCTTCGTTACTTTTCGATTGTACGCCCGCAACGTAACGATCGCGGGCGAGTTTCGCGCTGTAGAAGGGCTCTTCGAAAAAAAATGGAATAGTCCTGAAACAAAATCCGACTTTTCAGGCTTGGCTCAATCTTAGATGACGGTCTGCGTTTGAGAGCACGGAGGTCGTCATGGATGCGTGTACAAAGACCGTGGAAGGCCAAATGGTCGAGTTTTTTCGGTCTTTGAATGAGCGAGATCGGCGGCGATACGCAGCGGTCGAGGCTGCGAAGCTGGGCATGGCGGAGTTCGATTCATTTCGCGGCTATCAGGCTGCGATCCGAAGACCATTGGTCAG
>JANXOO010001366.1 GCA_025353525.1 Schlesneria sp.
TGCAGGATGCTGCGCAGCCGGTTCGCCGTGGAATTTGGCTCGACTTCATTTGTCGAGGTGGACATAATACTTCACCTCTTTGTTTGAGACCATGGCGAAGAGTTCGTCCGGTAGATCGAACATGGGAGATCCCCAGGGAACGAGCCGAATTTTATGCTGCCGGTTCAACTCGCGGAGACACTCGTGAAATTCACCGACGGAGGCACTGAGTTTGTGCGTTGCGGAGTGGTAAAGTTCTTTTAGCGTGATGAATTGTCCAGGGTTGCTGCGCCGGTTATAGTCTTCCAAGGCGTCCAATATTTCGTCGGCCAACAACTTTTGATCAACGCGTTCGTGAAACGCTTTTGACGACGACGGGGTTTCGACCGTCGTCGACATCGCCTGAGATTTGAGCAGGATCTCTTCCAGGTTGGGTGGCACGATCCGTTGGATCAAGCGTTCCAGAACCGTCGACTGTGCTTGAAGGCTCGCTTGCAATCCCTGCAATCGTGACTCGATGTCGACGATTGCCATGCGGCTCGAAACGACCGATTCACTGACGCCCTGGACCAATCGTGTCACCTCGCCGCTGACGAGGGCTTGCTGGATCCCTGCAGGAGTGATGCGATAACTTTTGATTTTCTTTTTGCCCACGACCTTTTCGTGAACAGAAACCCATCCGCGTTTGAGGGCCACGTCGGCAGCGAGTTTCACTTTGGCAGCCGAGCCGACAAACAACGGTTCAGCCGGATTTGCGAGGCTACCGCACAGAGTTTGGATCGCCGTTTCTTCGGCGGCAACCAGGGGATCGATCTTTGCTTTGGCCACTCGTCGAATCCTTTTTCGAGCCAGAAAGTCAAGTGAGTGAACTCACCACAATCGTGCGGAAATTGCCCTTGCGTCCCAAATTTTATACTTCGCGCGGTCTGAATTGAGGCCGATAACAAATCTGGCAACAATTGAAAAATGCGGCTGTGAGTCAAAGGCCGCTGCGAACGCGGAAACGAACTCACAAACGAAACCTCATTCTGGCCCGCGATCAGAACAATGATGATCGAAGCATACTTGTTGCACCCGTCGCATTCCACTGTTCGCGGCGAATCCTTGAACCCCCAAAGCCCGGCAAGAAACGACGGGGCAGAGCGATTTTTCAAATGGACCCGGTATCAAATGGCTCGGCAGACGACGACCGACTTGGCAAAAAGCCCTTGACCGCACAAAACTCGCTGCAATCCGCAAATTCACTCAAAATGGAGCCCACATGGCTCACTCGAATGAATCAAACAAGCCGTCGCACGCCCGGGTTTGGCCTTGACGCTTAGAAAACGAGGGCGCCTGCAAATCCGTTTTCCGGAAAATCCCGACGAAAAAGCGCACAAAAAGGCATGGACGTTTTCATTGTTTTAGAAGCCCTCGCCGCTGGTGAAGCTTCCTCCTGGGTCGCTGACAGGTGATGGTGAACTAACAGGTGGCGGTGAAAAAACGGGTGAGCTAACTTGTGGGCTACTACTTCCCGATGAATCGCCGCCGTAGTTGGGGCTGCCCCCAAATGTTGGCTGGCTGCCCGATGCCGCGTTATGGTGTGAACCGCCGCTGAAGATGCTGCTGGTTGACGATGATTCTCTTGAGGAAGAATGAATGGAACTGGCACTTGCACGTGCTGCCGCGTCGATCACCGCGACAGTTGCCTGGAGAGCCAGGTTCATCAGCGCCTGGTTATTGAGGGCGTCGGCGGCGACGCTGCCGACCTGGCTGACGACCGTCGGATGGAACCGCTGCCGCGACTGCATCGCTTGCCACAATTCGTTGCTTGTTGACTGGCCAGACGAGAATTGCGACAAAAGGGTGTTGAAGTCGAATGGGGGTTCGAAGTAGGAACGGGTCGAATCGAAGTTCTGTTGATGACACTGACTAATCAGTCGCTGCAAACCTTGCAGCCGCTCGGACACCTCGCGGCGTTGTCCGGTTGATTCGTCAAGACGTGGCTGTAGCTGTCCCAGTTCGGTTGTCAGCGCGACGATCGTCGCGGCAATCTGATCGTCTCGTACGTCCACCGTCTGTTGAGCGCGCGCGGCGAGCACGCTGGCATTTGTCTCGCCCAAAAATCGTTGCAGTCGAGTGAGAGCCTCTTGATAAAAGGCATTCTGATTCGACGCGAGTTCTTGTAATTCAGCCTGGATCGCGTGGAGTTCGTTTTGTTTCGTACTGATATTCGCGACAAGCGAATCGCGTTGACCGCCGCACTCCGTCCC
>JANXOO010001373.1 GCA_025353525.1 Schlesneria sp.
CATCGAAAAACACGGCCGCGAAACTATCCGCGAATCCCACCGACGCGGCCTAGGGCTTGCACCCGTCGCTGTGAAATGAACGTCAGGATTTCCGGACGAACGAGAAATGATTCTCGTAACGGGAATTCGTCTGCCAGCGAAAATGCCCGACGTTACTGACAGGCAGCAACCCCGGGCATATTTCCTGATCACGTATTGCAAACGTGAATTCAATTCGACGCAGCGGCGGCTTCTTCCGGCATGACGTTGATGCGGCGACCTTCCTGATCGAAGAAGACCTTTCCGCTCACCAATGCGAACAAAGTGTAGTCGCGACCGATCCCGACACCCTTGCCAGGATGCCACTTCGTGCCGTTCTGACGAATCAGGATATTGCCGGGGATCACAACCTGTCCGCCAAATTTCTTGACGCCAAGGCGCTTTGCTTGCGAATCGCGACCGTTACGACTGGAGCCTTGCCCCTTCTTATGTGCCATGCTGAACTTCCTCTACTTCGACAAGTCTACAGATTCCACGCGGGCAGAGAGTGTCGTCGATTTGGTAACATTTCGCAAGCTGACGGCGCGAATTGTCGGCCGTGAGAGCGGTTTTTCCCGCTGTTTACGGAGTCTGTCGCGGGGCAGAATTAGCGGAGTTTGTCGGGGTCTATTCCATATCCGGTGCTGGCAAATCGACTTGCGCACGGCTGATCGAATGCGTTGCCGGGATTCCCTGCGGATGAATTCCCTGGCTGACGATCGGCCCGTGCGTCCGGACAATCGGATCCGGATCGGGATCTCCGCGACGCGATTCGCGATCGGCTGCATCGGCGTAAGCCTTGTCAGGCCAAGGCCCTTCGTTCAGTTGAATCTCGTTATAGTCGAGCAAAGTCCCTTTTTCCAACTGCACGTTTTTGACGGCCAACTGGTATTCCACCAATGCCCTGTAATACGAAGTATCGGCGTCGGTTCTTCGGCGCTGGGCATCCAGCATGGCGTCGAGCGTTGCATTGTCTGCTTCGAATGCCGTCTGGACGGCGGAAACCTGTTCGGATGCGGCAAGGCGACGATTATGGTTTGTCTCAACCAGTGAATAGGCGCGTTCGACTTCCGAAATCGAGTTGCTCAGATCATAGACAACGGCCCGTTCCTGCTCGAACAGTAATTCACGCTCGCGAACGAGCTGCAGTTCCGAGTGTCGTATGGCGGCGTACGCTTTTCTGTACCCGATCGGAAACGACAATTCGACACCTGTCTGCCATTCCTGAAAATCACCCGACAACAAATTGGAATACGCGTTGTTGAATTGGCCTGTCCCGCCGTTGGGTAACAGATCCTGACCAAAACCGCGCCAGCGATACCGACCAGTCACATTGAGTTGCGGCAGCAGGAAATTCTTGTTTGCTTCCAGTTCTGCTTCCCGCTTGCGGATCACCCATTTCTGTCGTCGCAGTTCGCCACGGCGGGTCAACGCTTCCGAAAGGCTGGTCTCCCAGTTGTAGATCAACCGGACCGACATCGGTTCGTCGCTGGGACGAATCAGCCGTCCGTCGCTGATTGGCATTCCGACCAGTAATCGAAGTCGTCGTTCGACAACGTAGACCCCGCCAGTCCCTCGAAACGTCCCGCCGGAACTGCCGTTATTGGTGCGAGTCCCATCGATGAGCTTCCCGTGCAGCGCGTTCTGGGCTTCTTCCTGGAACCGGTAATATTGTTCGCGGGCTTGCGCTTCTTTTTCTGCTTCGCCGCCTCGCCGTCCCCGTTCGTAAAGTGCATGAATTCGCCGCCATGTCTCGAGTGCCGCGTTGCGTGCGGCCACTTTTGAATCCAGATCCCGGTACGCAAAGTACAAATCCCAGTAGGCGTTTTCGACATCGCTGACGAAGCCCCGCACGCCAATTTCGAAGTCGGCCAACGCAACATCGCTGTTGATTCTTGCGATGACCACGCCGTTGATCGCGCCTGGAACGGCGTTCGGCCCGGCGATCCGATTGAATTTTGTCCCTGCACCCTGAAGCAGCGGATGAGTGGCCTTGATGTCGTACCAGGTGGTATACGCACCTCCAAAGACGTTTCCGGGCGCGTTGTTCGTATCGTACTGCGTGTAATTTGAGACCGAATACTGCGTCCCGGTAGCACCCGTTTTGGCCAACTGAGTCTGCCAGGTGGCAAAGTTCTGGTGCAACAGGCGCGTACCGCCCCCGAAGAAGACGTTGTTCAATGCCTGGTTATTGTTTTCCGATGTCGCACTCGTTTTGAACGAGGCGTCAAACGCGCTTAACGCCGCTTCGACGCCGAATCTTGCATCGGTTTCAGTCAGTGACGGGTCATTCACCGATCTGGTCGAATCAGGAGACCTCAATACCGTGGCACCGAGATCTTTCAGAATCTTCGTATTCGAGAGGGCCGATTGCATCGTCTCTTCGAGTGATAATTCGAGATATTCCTGCGCTTCACCCGATGTCAGCGACAACGGACGCCGCGTCATCGCCAGCAAGTCGGAAGTGGCACAGTTCTCGTTGGGAACTTCGATCTGCCGACAGAGTTGCGAATAGTGCGATGTATCAACACCGGACGACGCTTCGGGGGTCTTCGCATGACGCAGGCATCCGCAGAGGACCAGGCTGACGCCGGTCACTCCCAGACTCGCAATCCACGCGATCTTTCCCCGCATGCTCCGCCATCCTTGACGAATTTTTTTTAATTGACCGGCTGAAAAACGGGGACTGGCCCCAGTCTTCCTGGTGCCTGTCCCCCTTTTTCAGCCGGTCAATC
>JANXOO010001392.1 GCA_025353525.1 Schlesneria sp.
GTTTTCCAAAACGGTTTGCGAGGAATTCGTCAAAATCAACTTGTTCCTGGCGGATAAATCCCGATTCCGGCAATTTCCCGTGAACGTGCAGGTCGAGTGCTGCGCAAATCGCCGCCGCTGTCGTGATCTGAATGGCACTCCAGACTTCATCGCCATGAGTCTGATGATACACTTTGCGAGCATCCCAAAGTTGTACCATTTGACCGTCGCGCTGTCCGGTTGCCGTACAAAAGACAACGACCACGTCCTGCAACGTCCGTGGCAGTGCGTTTTCGAGAATCTCCTTGAGCAACTGGCGTCGCTCACGCAGTCGAAGTTCATCGAGTAAAAACAGCATTCGATCGCGGTGACCGATGTACCGCACCGTTTTGTAATTCAGTTCGCGCAATCGGCCTTCGTACGTTTCACACAGCGTGCCCAGTCCGCCCGATGTCGAAAATGCTTCGTACTCGACCCCGTCGATTGAAAGATGTTCGAGTCCCTCAAGCGGCCAGCAATTCTGGCGGACTCCCTGACGCACGACATCGCACGGGTTGCAGTATTCGTTGATCAATCCGTCCGTCGACCACGTCAGGTTGTACTTGAGGGAGTTTGTAGGGAATTCGGGCAATGCGCCAACTCGCAACAGTAATGAGTCGAGCGAATCGAACTTCTTCGCCAGATGGTTTGCAACGATGCCGACAAAACCGGGAGCCAGTCCGCACTGGGGCATGAAGATCTGGCCCGGCCTGGCCGACTGAGCCAGCAGTCGGACTGCCGCCGTCGTTGCGACGTCTTCTGTCAGATCGAAATAGCTGACACCCGCCGCCAATGCGACACGGGCCACCATCGGATTCAGACTGAATGTCAGCGCTGAAATGACGGCGTTCATACCGCTCATCGCAGACAATAATTGCTGTTCATTGGAAGCATCGAGTGTGACTGTTTCCACGCCAAACTTTGCATTCAGGCGACGGAGCGCTTCCGCATCGGAATCGGCCACGCGAACAACGTAGTCGCCCGATTGAGATAACAGGGTCGCGATCATTCGGCCGATCGTTCCCGCTCCTAACAACAGCACGGTGGTCATGTCGATTCGTCTCATAGCCGGGGATGATGCCGATGCCAGATATCGTGCTTGTTAGAACGCCGCGATCAGGGCGGTGACTCCGTCACTCGCAGGAAACGGCATCCGACGAAAGGATTCGACTGTCCCGACGACAGGTGATGCCGCTCGCCGCGATGAACGATGCTTGTACCACATACACGCTCATTCAGAAAGTTGTGGTCGCGAACGGATTTCGTCGCGGTCCAAATAAACGTGATTCCGGCCAATGCCCCTGACTGGGACGCAAGCGGTGACGATCACTTTGCAGCCACAGGCTGTGACAACCCGGGGGCGGCGATGAACTTGAGAAGTTCCTTGCCGTCATCGTAGTTCCAGATTTTGACCTGGCCGTCGTGACTGCCACTGGCGACGCGTTTCGACGGGGCGTGAAAACTGGCCGCATAGACCCAGTCGTCGTGCGGTCCGAACTGTTTCACCTGGGCACCGTTCGTCACGTTGTGTTGTCGGGCGAATTTGTCGGCGCTGCCGCTGAATGCGGTTCCATCCGGTTGCATCGAAATCCGGAAGACTTCACCTCCGAGGGCAATCTCGCGCACCTGTTTTGCTTCGACGATCGTCCAGACGCGAATGCGATTGTCCCGAGCACCGGTGGCGACCGACAGACCGTCGGGCAAAAAGCCGACGCCAAAGATCGGTTGTGCATGACCGTTGAAGGTCGCTTGCGATTCACCTGTGATACTGTCGAAAACTTTTGACGTCTTGTCCCGGCTGGCCGTCGCGATCTTTTTTCCATCAGGAGACCAGGCAACATCCATCACCCAGTCGGCATGGTCTTCGATAACTTTTTGCTGTTGTCGCGACGCGACATCGAACAGTCGAACCGATCGATCAGCGCACGCGACTGCGAGTCTCGTTCCATCGGGACTGAATGCGACCGAAAATACTTCGTCGTCCGTTGTCAGCAGGTCTGCCACCATTGCGCCATCGGCAACGTTGAATAGTTTGACTTCACCCATCTGGCCTGGAGTCCCGGCCGCGACTGCCAGCAATGAACCGTCGGCCGAGAATTCGATGTCGTGCGGACGTTCTGCCAGGTTCCTGATGCGGCGAACAAGTTGCCCGTCTGACGGATTCCACAACAGTATTTCGCGATATCCCGATGTGGCCAACAGTGAACCGTCCGGACTGAAACTTAAAGCCATCACAGGGACCGAGACACGATACGATTCGGGAGGCATCGGCTGGACGAGTTTAGGGATGATCGCGATCAAGCTCGCCGATGCCAGGATTCCAGCGTCTGGTTTCGCTCCGGTTTCGATCCATTTTTTGACGAGGGCGATTTGATCGGGAAGCAGCGGGTCGGCATCTTTGGGCATCGAATGGTCTTCGATCATTGTATGCAAAGGCGATTGGTCCGGTTGACCAGCGACGACCGAAGCGCCGCTCTCGCCCCCCTTCATCAGGTTGGCGTAGCTTTCGAGGTTCAATCGACCTTTGGCCGTTCTGGCGTTGTGACACGCAAGACACCGCTGCGAGAAGATCGGTGCGACCTGTTTGGCAAACGAGACAAGTCTTCCTGCTGATACAAGGCTCGATTCGACATCGATCTGGCGGGCGACGGAGTCTTTGGAGAGGGCAGCATAGGCCGCTTCGGCGGCGATCATTTCGGGTTGGAATGCCGCAATCGCGTCTTCTGCCGCTTTGATCTTTGCAGGCTGTTCGGCGATGACTTTCCGGGCGGCTGCGAGTGCTTCTTCAACGGGGACAGCTGACTTGATCGCTTCTTCCAGACTTTTTGTTGCGGCAACAAGTTTGTCAGCCGCAATTCCGGATTTGTCTGCTTCCGCCTGTTCGGTGTCTTTACCCTTCGCCTCGGTGGCTGACTTCGCAGCGGCTACTGATTCGGACTCGGACTTCGTTCGTTCTTCGGTGGCTTTCTTGATAGCCTCTTGCACCCCGGGAAGTTTTCCTTCGGCAATCTTGACCGCCGCTTCGGCCTTGTTGCGTGCGACCTTCAGCGCGGCAGCGATTGCCGCTTTGTCTTTGGCCGCAGTTCGAGCGGCGGTGATTGCCGGTTCTCCGGCGGCTTTCCGACCAAGTGCTTCATCCGCCAGCTTTTGCTGTTCAGCAATTTTCTGATCAAGCTCGGTCTGTGCGAACACGTTGCCGCTGCTGACCAAAAACACAAAATACGCGAGCAGAAGACGGGTAAAACGCTGCATGGAGCGATCCTCAATCGAATTCGATGCGAACGGGTATGCTTCGGGGTGGGAGACCGGGCAGGCTGCGTCAACCAAAACGCAGAAATCAGCATCGCCCGATGCGTGCCCTGTGTCAAGGAGTAGAGACCGAGCGACTGGCGATTTAAGTGGAAGACAGGCTAAAGCCTGAACTCCAACTTTGGGAACGGAGTCGAGCTTGCAGGCGAACCGGGTTTACGTCATGGGGTTGCATCTTGCCGCCGATAAGAGTTGAAGGGGATCGTCGGCGCGCCGTGTTGCGCGACCGTCAGCATGTGGAACAGCCTTGCGATCCAACCAACAGGCCGAACAGGCTCGACAGACCACAGGATGTGACTGGAGGGGGCTCGATGCGAAAAATTACCTGGAGAACGGTCGTTTTGGCCGGTCTGGCGTCTATTGGACTGATCCTGCCTGGCTGTGCCAGCGGCCCTTTTCCATTCAGTCAGTCATGGTATGCCGACCGGGCGAATGATCCGCCTGGTACGCGTCAGATCGATTCACACGGCAAATTGTGGCCGCCGGTTGCAAGGCCCGTTGGTCGCAAACAAACCGGATTGCATGCCTACCACTACGCGCATTATTGGCCGTTTCCGCACAATCTGGATGACCGGGCCTACGTCGAAAATGTCTTTAACATACAGGCAGGCAGTGGTTGGGTCACCGCAACGACGTTGCACGATTACCACTTCAATCCTGAAACGCAACAACTGACAGATGCCGGGCGATCGCATTTAATGTGGATCGCACAATCGGTCCCTGTTCAATACAGGGCCGTCTATATCGACCAGGGCTTGTCACGCGAGACGGATCAATTGCGGGTCGAAACGTCCGAAGAATTCTACCGCGATATGAATATTCCGGACCCACCGGTAGTTCTCGCAGTTGCCGACGACTTCCAGGGTCGACCAGCCGTCGAAGTCGATCGCATTCGTCAGCTTGAACTGCAGAGCATTCCAAAACCCAGGTTATTCTATATCGGCTCAGCCACCGCCGGTGGAACTGCCGGGGGTGGTACGCCTGGGGGTGCTGGCGGTGCCACAGGTGGTGCGGGGTCGACAACAACCAACTCGGGAAATGGCCGCTAGGAATCTGCTCGTCCCGACCTGATGTCGACAGGACAGCACAAGACTGCTTTTCGATTCAATTCGCGCAGTTCTGCCCACACTGAAAGACTGCTGATGCCAGGCACTTCTTCCGTAGCAAAGCCTTTCGATTCGACGAGTCGACATCATTCGAACTCGCCGCAGGTCTACGACCTTTATGCCGATCTGTTTTCCAAACCGTCTGAGCAAGCGGTCACCGCCAGCTCCGGTACGGACAAAAGTGAGGCTCTACCCGTTCAGGCGGCACCGGCTCCCGCGCCGCGCAGCCCCAAAACATTGGCTGAAACGGGCCTGACACTGGGACAATTAAGCGAACTGGTGTTGAAGACCCTGTATGTGCAAGGAATCCTGATTGGTGGCGACATCGCGAAATCGATTCGCCTGCCTTTCGGGATTATTAACGAATCACTGCAGGCGTTGCGCGATCAAAAGCTTGTGGAAGTGGCGTCAGGCGATCTGGTGGGCCGGGTTTCATACCGGTTCGCGCTCACTGAAGTCGGTCGTGGGAGGGCCAGGGATTCGTTCGAAAACTGTCGATATGTCGGTCCTGCACCCGTTCCGATTGAGCAGTACGTCGAACACTGTCGGTTGCAGCATGTGACCGGGACAGCATGCACGCCCACTGCACTGCGAGCGGCCTTCAAAGAGTTTGTGATTCGACCCGCCATGCTGGCAGAACTGGGGCCCGCTGTTTGCAGCGGCAAATCAATCTTCGTTTACGGTCCGCCTGGAAACGGCAAGACTGTGATTGCCAAAGGATTAGGCCGGTTTCTGAATATGTTTGGTGGCGAGATTTATGTCCCGTATGCGATTCTTGCCGAAAACAGCATTGTGACCGTTTTCGACCCCGGTATTCACCGCACGACGGATGATGCGGACCTGTCGCAACGCGGAATGGTATCGACGTCGACCGAGAAATCGAGCTACCTGGTCAACGAAGGCCCGGTTGACTTGCGTTGGCGGCGCATCAAACGTCCTGTCGTCATCACCGGCGGCGAACTGACGCTGGAAATGCTCGAATTACAGTACAGCAAAACCGCAAACTTTTATTCAGCCCCGCTTCACATCAAAGCCAATGGCGGCGTCTTTCTGATCGACGACTTCGGACGGCAAATCGTCCGTCCCAAAGATCTGCTGAACCGCTGGATTGTGCCGCTTGAAGAGGGTGTCGATTATCTGACGCTCAACACGGGCAGAAAGTTCATGCTGCCGTTTGAACAATTAATCATCTTTTCAACGAACCTCGATCCCAAAGATCTGGTCGATGATGCATTCCTCAGGCGAATCAAACACAAAATCCGGATCGATCCGCCGACACGGGATTTGTATACGGTCATTTTCCAGATGGCATGTCGGCAGCGAGCCATCCTGTACAACGAATCGTGTGTCGATGGACTGTTTGGCAAATACTACGACCTTGGCCGAACGCCACGATCGAGCGACCCGCGCGATCTGCTCGAAATGGCCGTTTCAATTTGCCGGTTTCATGAACAACCCGTCGTGCTCACGGAAGAGCTGATCGACGAATGTGCCAGACGCTTTTTCGGTGACATTTGATCGGAGAAAGGGTTCGCTTTTCACGGGCGTATCCTGCGTTCAAGGAGGATGAAAACATGCTGCGATCAATCACGGTTTTATCACTGTGTCTCGTTACAGGACTAACAGGTTGCGCGTCGTTCAGCGGACTCAACGGTATCAAAAAAACATCGGTCAGCGCCACGCCCAACAAATCAGTCAGGTCATCACCGACGGTCGGTTCATCCGACTTTTCGACTTCGAATACGCTGTCGAATCCGACAAAACTCCACCTGGCCTATGCGGCCTGGCACGAACAGTCGGGTGACTTTCACGAAGCCCGCGATTCGTACATGAAAGTTCTTGAAAAGAACCCCAAAGACATCGATGCCATTCTCGGCCTGGCCCGGATCGATCGCGCCTACGGACGAAACGACGAAGCCGACCTGCATTTGAAAAAGGCGCTCAAGCTGCATCCGAAAGACCCGAAAGTCTTCGTTGCGATCGGTCAAGCGCATGCGTCGAAACAGGAATGGGATCAGGCGATCGAAAAGATTCAGGTCGCCTGCAAGCTTGCCCCGTACGATACCATCTACGAGTATCACCTTGCCGTTGTCGAAGCAGGCGCGGGGGACGTTCCCCATGCAATGGAGCACTTCAAGCGATCCGTCGGTGAGGCAGAAGCTCATTTCAACATCGGATTCATCCTGAATGAACAAGGTCACTCGTCCGATGCAGAAGCACATCTGGTTCAGTCGTTGAAGCTGAAACCCGATTTGAAACAGGCGCAAGCAGCGTTGACAGCGATCCGGTCAGGAAAAGAAGAAGAGATCCTTCCAGCAGCGTTTAATAAATCAGGTGGTCGACGATAACTGCCCCGCCCAGGCGACTGCGACATTCCAGACCTGTATGCGGTCACAAAAAAAACAGACTTGCGCCCCCATTGTTCACCTCATTTCTTTGTTCCTCACGCGACGCTTGATGCCAGATTGCGATGAACGTTTGCCGGGCAGTTCTGATATCCCGTTTGCGCTCTCGTGTGGGAAAGTGCGGTGTCCTGTTTTGGCTTGAAATGGTAAAGCGGGCGCGGCTCATTGATTTGATTCAGGCAGGGAATTATCTGCTGTCTTTCGTTGGCTGATGCACACTCATGTGATGCGCTGGCACCCACACTGCCACGCCGAGGGGACAGGGCATCTCTATCAGGGTCCTCGCAGGAAAGGAGCAACTGAGGGGTCTTCCGTTCCCGAAGTTGACCGACGAACCACGCTCGCAGTCCTGCGAGCAACGGTTCCTGAATGGCCTGCGAAGTGACGGGGGCAAAGACGGATGATGCTGATTGACCAGAAGTCGACCGGAACCGTACCAGGTCAGGGAGAATCGACTGGCTCCGAGCGACAGGTCGATCGCTACCCGTGCTCGAAAACACCGCGAGCAGGTCAACACGACTCGTCAGCCATCCTGGCGCCATGTCGGATCAACCATGCCACGAATACCTCGCTGCGGGCTACCTGATCGTCGCCGGTGTGGTGGTCATGCTTTTCGATCAAAGAAAACAACGATGCGGACACGATCATCCGTTGACGTGAATCGCTCAAAGTTGGTCGTTTCGTTTCGACGCAGAAGGCGTCATAGACATTAGCCGGGGTCAAAGCGGCGCCCTGACCCGCGCCTGCTGTCTGTGATCGCGAAGCGATCAAGTGGATGAACAAAGACAGGCTCAAGCCTGAACTGCAACGAAGACAGGCCATTTTCCGGAAATGGATTGGCGATTGTTTTGAACCTGGATGATATGCCGATTGTATCAAACAAAAAAACAGGGCGACCTGGTGCGGGTCGCCCTGTTGCGGGTGCAATTCAAATTCGGGTGCGTCGTCAGAGGTTCGCAACGATCAGTGTTCGTTCATGTTGTTGCTGCTTGGGCAGATATCGCCTTCCTGATCGCAGTAGTCAGCACGATCCTGGTGACAGCTTCCACCGACGTTGGCATAGTGTCCGGCAGTCCCTTGAACATGCACCGACTGGTTCAGGCTGCCGAAGGCCGATCCGACGTCTTCGAGTTCGTGATTCACATTCATGGCGACTTCTGACAGTCCGACGATCATCGCCAGTACGCCGACCGTCGCGATGATGACCAGTTCTGCGGAGACAATGAAACCGGCCTCGTCGTTCATCAGGTTGTTGAAGAGATTCGCCATGGTGGAGTTCCTTTCTGAGGACACTAGTGGAAAACTGTTGCTTGTTTTGTTGTGTGAAATTGTGTTTCACAGGATGAAACTTGTGTAAAGCAGATGTGATGCCAAACCTTAACGCAACGGCAGGAATCCTCATCAACGAACTCGCAAAAATTGACGCAAAACGTTTTTCAATAAAGGGTTACGAATCGCGGCAGGCGTGTCAATAATGCTGAACCCAAGGTTCGCCTACTGCCGATTGAATGATGCCGATTCACAACGCGGAATTCGTGGAGAACGGCGCAAGCTGTTGTGGTAATTGTAGATCAGGCGCTCATGCGCTGACGTTCCCTGCAGTGGCGTTCGATCAACACTTGGGTCCCCGGATCGGAAGTCAGCCGATTTCCAAATAAAACCAGTACGGGTGTTCCGGATTCGCGTCACTTCATCAGGGAGAAAGATCTTTATCACGGAGAAAGATCTTTCCGATGGGCAAACAAACCGATCGTTCTTGATGTAATCCGGCTCGCTGCTACGATCCAGCGTATCCGGGCGAGAAGGCGTACAATAAAACGACGAATCCCGATTCGACCGACGGAGGCGAAAGTAGATGGTTTGCAGCACGGATTTATTGGAAATTCAAAGGAAGTCGCATGTCGCTTGAGCTTCGAAATGTCACGAAATCCTATCGCGACCCAGGCGGGGGACGAGTCCCCGTTCTCAATGTTGCCGACTTTAAGCTGGGTTCGGGCGAGCAAGCGGTGCTCGTCGGATCAAGCGGAGGAGGAAAAACGACCTTGCTGAACATTATCGCCGGTATTACGACGGCTGATTCTGGCGAAGTTGTAGTTTCGGGAACGAATATCACTCGACTTTCCGAGGCATCCCGGGATCGATTCCGTGCCGAGCGAATCGGTTATGTTTTTCAGACATTCAACCTGCTTCCGGCATTCACGGCGATCGAAAACGTACTTCTCGGAATGAGTTTTAGCGGTCGTAAATCCGATCGAACGCACGCCACAAAATTGCTCGAACGAGTCGGACTGGGGCATCGCTTGCACCACAAGCCCGCTCAAATGTCCGTCGGAGAACAACAGCGAACTTCTGTAGCACGCGCCCTGGCGAATACACCCCGACTGCTATTAGCAGACGAGCCGACCGCGAACGTGGATGTCGCCAATCAGCAAATGGTTTTGCAACTCTTGCGAGACTCATGTCGCGAGAACAACGTCTCGCTACTGCTGGTCACACACGCCCAGGAAGTCGCCTCGCAATTTGATCGTGTGGAAAAACTGGCTGATTTCAATTCCCCGATTGCGAAATAGCAAGTCATAATCGCAGGTTTTCCACCAGCATGGCCTTGCGGTCAGCCAGGTCAAATCGGGCTGTTGCGGCAGAACCGGGATTCCGGATAACTCTGGTGGATCGATTTTCAGCTCAAATTCCGGCGCATGCCTGAAAAGCACAGGCCCAATCCACGCCCCCAACATCACCTATTCAACCCCGTTGTCACTTCCATAACGGGCGAGTCAGTGAGCTATCTGAACATTCTGGTTCAGGATTCAACAATATTCGCCTATCTGCCGATAGCTCTCAAAACGCTCAAAGCCTGCTATGAAGCCAACTTTATGAATTTCGCTCGCATTCACAGCGGCTGCCAATAGCCGGATCATTTAAATCGATTTTGGCTAAAGTAAGTTTATGACGAATTCCTCACAATCGGCAGTATTTGTCGGGCGTCAGACTATCTACAATCGCGACCGCGACGTGTTTGCCTACGAACTGCTTTTCCGAAGCAGCACGGAAAACCGCGCAACGATTCTGGATGGCGATGTTGCGACATCACAACTCCTGATCAATTCCGTCATCGAAATCGGATTGGAAAATCTGGTATTCGGACGACCCGCATTCGTGAATTTCGCGAAAAGTTTCATTATCGGAAAGAACGACCTCCCGTTTGACCCGGAGCAACTCGTCATCGAAGTACTTGAGACGGTCGAACCTGACTCGGATGTCATCGAGTCGCTGAAGAAACTGCGAGAACGCGGTTTTATTATCGCTCTTGATGACTATATCGAGTCGGATAATCGGAAAGAACTGCTGGATCTCGCAGATATTATCAAAATTGACCTGCGAGGTTATGGTGAGGACGCACTGGCATCGGATGTCAAACAGTTGAAAAAACGACCGCTGAAGTTGTTGGCGGAAAAAGTTGAAACGAATGACGAATTCAATCGCTGTATGGCAATGGGATTTGATTACTTCCAGGGCTACTTTCTATCGCGACCACAGATCGTTGAAGGGCGGTCGATCGCCATCAATCAGTTTGCAATTCTGCGACTTCTCGTCAAATTGCGCGACCCGGCGGTCACGTTCGATGAAATTGTTGACCTCGTCAAGCAAGATGTTTCACTGAGCCTCAAGTTACTTCGTTACGTCAATTCACTCGCGCAAGGGGCTCGCCGACAAATCGATTCGGTACGGCAAGCAGCGATACGCCTCGGTTTGGAGAAAATCCTTCAAATCGTAACTCTGATCGGAATGGGAGGGATTTCAAACAAGCCAAAACCATTACTGGAATTGGCCCTTGTCCGTGCGAAGATGTGCGAAATCCTCGGTTCGTTCAGTCATCCTGAAATGGCAGAGGTGTTTTTTACGGTTGGTCTCTTCTCATGCCTTGATGCATTCCTGGATCAGCCATTGAAAGAAATTCTGAAGGAACTTCCGATCACGCCGGAAATCAGGGAAGCGTTGCTTTCCCACGAAGGGCCGATGGGGCGAATGCTGGATTCGGTCATCGCATTCGAACGTGGCGATTGGGAATCGACGCGAAAATCAGGTATTGATGAATCGTCGCTTCAATCCGCTTATCTGAGCGCACTGGCATGGGGCAATGTCGAAGCAAAAGTCGCAGTATCGAATCAGATGTAAAAATCTCTGACGTGGTTGTAAATTCGCTCAGAACGTCTTGCAGAGATTTCCTCCGTCGACCAGCAATGTCGTACCGGTGATATAACTTCCGGCATCGCTGGCGAGGAGCAGTGCGGGGCCGGCGAGTTCTCTCGGATCGGCCCACCGGCCCAAGGCAGTTCGCTCCGCAAAGCTCTCTTGCTCTGCTTTGCTCAGAACACTGGCTGGCAAATCGGTCAAAAACGGACCTGGAGCGATACAATTGCACGTGATTCCGAACGGCCCGAGATCCAGCGCCATTGCTCGAGCCAATCCGATCAATGCCGATTTTGTTGCCGAATAGCAACTGCGTCCGGCCTTGGAAGTCAGCCCCATGACACTTGAAATGTGAATGATGCGCCCCCACCGACGTTGCTTCATCTGGGGAATCAGAGCCCGCGAAAGGCTCATGCACGACGTGAGATTCAGTTCGACGATTCGGTCCCATTTTTCGTCATCGATTTCGTCGATCGACTGGGGAACATTTGAACCGGCATTATTTACGAGGATATCGACCCGCCCCATTGCCTCCAGGGTCATCTTCGCCAGGGATTCGACCTCAGTACGATCTGTCATATCAATGACAAATGAACGGCCACGAACGCCTGTCCCGTCAAGAATTTCCGGAAGGGCTTTATCCAGTTCGCTGGCATGACGGCTGCAAATGACAATGTCGGCTCCTGCTTCGGCGAATCCACGAGCCATGGCTTTGCCAAGCCCCTTGCTGCCGCCCGTGATGAGCGCTACTTTTCCGGTCAGGTCGAACAACGGAGTTGCCATTTTGCGAATTCCTCAAATGCCGTCATGATGCCAATCGCGCAGCAGGGCCACGATCAATAACGAAACCTGCAACCGAGCCCGATTCAAACGATATTCCATCGAAAGGATACCGTTCGATTCAGGTCGATCCAATGGTGAAAACCTTTAGAGCCGCTGATTATTTGTACGAAACCTGTTCGTGGCGGGGCAATTCATCAAGATTGCGAATCCCGAACAGCGACAGAAAACGCGGCGTTGTTTTATAATTGACCTCGCGAGGTTGCGAAGAATCCCGTTCCACGGCGATCAATTCGCGTCGAACCAGTTGCCTCAAGACGGCTCCGCAGCCCGGTTTCCCCATCTCTTCCACCTGAGCTTGTTTGATTGGCTGGTGATAGGCGACGACTGCCAGAACTTCCAGCGCCTCTTGCGAAAGCCGAACTTCTCTGGGTCCGAACCCGTAAACCTTATGGCGTACACGCTCGAATTCCGCTCTGAGTGCGAATCGGTAACCCCCTTCGCCGAGACGGATTTCATACGGGCGACATTCTGCCGCATAGTTGCGATTCAATTCATCGATCTCGCGTTCGATGAAGTCGGAATCGAATTCTCCCCGTAATACTCCTGACAGTTTTGTTGAGGTCA
>JANXOO010001414.1 GCA_025353525.1 Schlesneria sp.
GACTCGCCTGGCGATACTCGACCGTAGCGGGAATGTTCTGATTCTGCTGCTATTCATGAGAATTGAATCACGGTGGGAGTTGCATTGATCGTAAGTCGACCTGAAATCAGTGCTGAAACAGGAATTCTTTGGAGTTGAGGATCGCCCAGCCGACATCCTCAAATGCCTGACGTCGGTCTTGTTGTGCTGCGATGTGTTTCTTCGAAGCGTTCAGTTCGTCGGCAGATGGAGTTCTGGCCAGCGCGGACAGATAGAGCGACGTGATGATTTCGTCCTCGGGTTTGTTTTCTTTTAACATCACGGCAATCCGGCCATTGTCGGCTCGCAACTTGTTATGCACAACGGGTCCGTTGATCATCTGCAGTGCCTGCGACAGATTTGACTCGCTCGACCTCTCGCATTGACAAGCCATTTCACGCTGGGGCTGCCCGAAGACTTTCAGGAAGTAGTGATCGGTCGGGGGATCTGCCAATTCGCACGCTCGCGTTCCCACTGGCATTCCTGGAAACTGTTCGGGAACACTTGTCACAGCGCAGATCCCGTCGAGTAACTGTTCGGCAGACAACAACCGCGTGTTGGCATGCGACGAGTAGAGTTCGTCGTCCTTGTTGAACGGATTTTTCCGCGAACTCAATTGATAGGTGCGACTGTTGCAGATCGTTCGGATCGCCCACTTCTGGCTGAAGTTGTTCGCTGCAAACTGACGCGACAATTCGTCCAGCAGTTTTGCATTCGACGGCGGATTCGAGTCCCGGAAGTCGTCGATCGGATCGACGATTCCCCGACCGAGCAGGTGTCCCCAGATCCGGTTGGCAACGCTCTTTGAAAAGAACGGATTCTCGGACGATGTCAGCCATTGTGCAAAGACAACACGACGATCCTGATCGGCAGGAACGTCGATATCTCCCTTCAGTAACAGATGTACTTTCATCTGCTTGCTGGTGCGCGGCTGTGTCACTTCACCGCCCGGCAAAGTAAAAATCACTTCTTCTTCTGCGTCGACCGAATTTTTGCGTCCAACGCGAGCGAACGCTGCCGCGATCCCGTAATAATTGTCCTGCGTCCAACGCTCAAACGGATGATTGTGGCATTTGGCACATTGAATGCGGACACCCAGAAACAACTGAGCCGTTGTTTCGGTGGCGTCCTGCGGGTCACGACTGGCACGCCAGAAGTTTGCGGGCGGGTTCTCAAACACGCTGCCGTTCGCCGTCAACAGTTCCCGAGCGAACTGGTCAAGCGGCTTGTCGTTACGAATCGATTCGTAAATCCATTGCCGGAACTTGTGAACCCCGGCCGTCTTCAGCTTTTTGCTGTTCGACCGAAGCACGTCGCCCCATTTCAAGGCCCAGAACGACGCATATTCGTCGCTGTCGAGCAACCGGTCGACAAGTGCAATTCGTTTGGACGGACTTTGTTCGCCCAGAAACGCTTGCGCTTCCTCACTCGTCGGCAACCGGCCCGTCAGATCCAGTGTCGCACGACGAAGAAACTCGTCGTCGGTACAGATGTCCGACGGAAGAATTTGCAATTGCTTCAACTTCTCGAAAACGGCGGAATCGACAAAGTTGTTTTCAGGCGGGTTGGTCCAGGCAAAGCCGGGCACGTCTTCAAGAAACGTCAGGTAGGTCGTCGACATCTTGTCGAGATACCGCGCCAGGACGGCGGTTTCCCCGCGCCCGTTCTTCGTGACCAGCCCTGCAGCATTCACGGATCCGACCGAGTCATTCGACGACGAGAAGTCGGTGATACTCGTCAGGTCACGGATCGATCCGTCGCTGAAATGACCAAGCACCAGAATCTGCTGACGTGCGGCTGGCTGACGCAGGATTCTCTTTGACGGAACCGTCACGATTTTCAGCAAATCAGGCTCGTTCGCGGCGTCGAGCCGCATTCCTTCGCCAATCCACTGTTCGAGAATGCGATGGACGGCATCGCCCTTTCTGATTCGTTTTCCCCCACCGTGCGCGACTTCCATGAGTGGTTTCTGAAGCAGCAAACTTTGACCCGGCTCCATAATGTTCGTTCGCCGTCCGAAGAATTCGGAACGAACGGTCATGATGTCGAGTGCCGAATCATACGCTCGCAGCGACAGCCGAAACCCGCCCTTTCCGGATGGCGAACCGTGGCAGGCACCCATATTGCAACCTGCTTTCGTCAGGGCCATCTGAGTTTCGTTTTTGAAACTGACGGGCGCCGGAACGTCAATGTTCCTGACAAGTACCGGGATCGAGACTGACTGCCCGCCGACGGTGGCGGTGACGGTTGCTTCTCCGTTACCTGCGGGAAGTACGATGGCGCCTTCGATTTTTGCAATCGCCGGATTCGAAGAAACCAGAGTTGCAACCGGTGTCAGATCGCGCAGATCATCCGACGAATACATTCCTGTGACGAGCAATTGTTGTCGTGAACGCTTTCCGACCAGTTCAAACTTCGCCGGCTCGGCAGCAATCGACGCAGGCTGACCGACTTCAATCGGCACTTCCGCCAGTACAAGGCACGGCGTCAGGACGATCACTCCGAGTGAAAGCCATCTGGTCAATGTGTTCGCGATCATCGTTCTCGTCTCCATCCAGAAACATCACATACAAACATAATTTTTTGTCGAAGCGACCAATCCAAAAATTGGCTCGAACCGGTGTTCACTCGACAACCAGCGCGACAGGAGCCGAGGTTGCCTCCAGTTTGGCGGCACCCGCCATCGCCTCTGACTTGACCGTTACGTTATTGACAGTGGCCGCTGCCGCATCGGCAGTCGCCACAAGTTTGAATTCAACGGACGTTTGATCAGCGGCGATCGTCGCAACGGCCGCAGTGATCCCCGCCGGCAGATTTTGCAATGTGACGTTTACGGGCCCTGCGAGTGCCGGGTTACGCTCGACGATCGCTTTAACTGAGAATTCTGATCCTTTGGCGATTTTCACGGACGCAGGTTCCAGCCGGATTGTCATCGGCGGCGCAAGGTTCAATCGCAGGGCCATTCCCTGTACAACCGTTTTATCACCCTGCTTCAAGGTACCCGTCAGGCCAGCCGTAAACTCGCCCAAAGGTGCCTGATTGTTGGCAGAAATCACGATTTCTGCTTCGGTCTGGCCTTTGTCAATATTCTTCAAAGCAACCGTGACGCCGGGCGGCAAACCGTTTGCCGGTGGCGTCACCGCCACGACGACCCCCTCGTCGAAACCGGCGGCTCGAGTCGCGATCAATTTCACCTTCGCCGAAAGATCCTTGCCAAAGACAACCGTGGCAGGTTCGGTCCGCCATGCAAATCCAGGGGCAGGTGCCGCTGCGGCAGCCACAAAATTGTTCAATGGCGGCGGGGACCAACGCAGATTGTTATTGCGAGCCTTGATCGCTCCGCTGATCTCCGCGGGTACGACGACATCGGTATCACCGATTCTTGCAGTCCCGGTGATGGTGATGTTGTGCAGTTCCCCGGCGGCCAGATCGGCAGCAGCTTGTAATGTCAGCACCGCATCGTTGCGACCGACACCGATAACGGACTTGCTGGCGGTGACTCCATTTGGCAGATTCGCGGCACTCAACTCGATCGCGCCGGCAAATCCGGTGCGAATGGTGGTCACCGTCGCCATCACAGAACCTCCTGCCGGAATATTGAATGCATCAAGCGATGACGCGAGCGAAAACTGTGGGGGGGTCATCGTCACCGCAATCCGGTAAGCGTGCTCGGTCCCTCCGCGGTCGTTCAGGTCTTCGACAACCAGTACATAATCGCCTTCTGCCGGGAATTTGAACGTTAATGAACCTTCATTGGTGCCGTTGTCTTCTGCAGTGGCAACCTGGCCCCCGTCCTTATTCATGATTCTGATGACAAGATCCGATGGCGAACCCTGTTGCCGGGTAATGCCGAAAAATGAGACTGTTTGATCTTTTTTCGCCGCAAACACATAACGGTCGATATCACCAGGCTGGTCCAGCCGCCCATTGATGTCATGGGTCAGTTCAACCCGATTCGCTTGCTCGACAGTATTATTCGGTTCCTGTTCGAGGAATTGAGGCGTGGAAACGACTTCGACGGTACTGAAGCCACTCGCACCATTCGCGCGTTTCAGGCTGACGTTCATCCAGCCGTCAGGGTGATCAGGGGCAACGGCCAGTGATGCGGGAATCAGCCCGTCGACCGCGTAACCGGCCAATGTGACGTTCGTCATCGTGCCTCGCTGTACGGCGAGCGGAAAGGCAACCGTAGCGATCGGAAAATCACCGATCCGCAGCCGGTACGGTCCGGTCCCGTACTTGATATCGCGCAATTCGAGAACGTACTCCCCTGCATCCTTGAACGTGTAAACCAGCGACGAATCAGAACTTAATCCGGGAGTATCGTCATTATAGGCGAGTTCGCGACCTCGAAGATCCAGCAGACGAATCATCGGATCAAGTGATGAACCCAGCCGGCGGGCCAGAACCTCGAACGACAAACGTTGCCCCGATCCGGCAGAAAACCTGAAGTACTGCCAACTCAATCCCGCAACGGTGCCATCGATCGCCGTTGGTATCGAGACTGCCTGCGCCAACCCGTGTTGCACGTTGGAACCGATCGAACCGATCGACGGAAGGTCGTCAACAAACAGGAACCGCAACGGAGAAACCCCTTTGTCCGTCACGACGCGCATGCCATGAATTCCGCACGGAGTATTCGCAGGAACATTCGTCCGCCACGTTACCTGAGCCGGATTTTCACCATTCTTGTCGATCCCTTCGGCCAGCACGGACTCGCCGGGGAAACTGAGCCAAAGTTTTTTCGCGACCGCCAGATTTCCGCCATTGATCTGCAACGGAGTAGAAGCTCCTGGAGCCAATGCACCGGGAACGATTCCATTGACGGCGGGTTCTTGAGCCATGACGGCCAACGAACTCAATAAACCGAA
>JANXOO010001416.1 GCA_025353525.1 Schlesneria sp.
ATGGCCGAGTCCGAGGGCTTCCGGCTGACGGACGTAGCAGAAGCTCGCACGCGCTGAAGCGACGATCGACAATTCCTTGATCGGATTACGGGCATTCGACGGTACTCCCATTCCGGCACTCCCGGTCGCAATCTGGAGGTATGATCCGACCGGACAGCGATCGGATACATGGAATTACTCGATCGAAGCCAATCGGGGAGCGGACGCATGGTCGTTCGATCCAGAGACTCGTTCCGTTGTTGCTGTGGCAGATGGAATCCCTGAAATCACATTGCACGGCATGCGAACGGGTGGGAACGCCAACACTGCCAACGTGCAATTGATTGACCTTGGGACTGGTCTGGTTGATCGGGAAGTGACTCGTCAGTTCGAAGGGGGCATTTCTGCCGACGACCTGAAAGACTATGCCGGTCAATTGTGGGTCGGTAACGGGGCCACATTCGTTGTCACGGCGTCACCAGAGTTACATGTCTCGGACTATGCCGGTTTTCAACGAATGATTGGTGAATGCCGTATCTGTTTTCTTTATGCCGATGCGTCGCCACAACGCCAGACATCGCTGGTCACATCGACCTGCGTCGACATCGTGGCAATTCGCGTGATGGCTGTGACATCTCACCCGGACGGATCGTGCGATATCACCGTTCAGCCAACGGTGTTGACCACTCGAACCGCCGTGCTGGCCAGCGAATGCGCCAGTGGACAAACAACGAATGCTCTGCGTGGAATCGAAGCAAACCAGGACGATCCCGTCGGTGACACCGTCGCTCCGGTTTCGAACCCGAATCGGAATGGATCATCATCGGCGGACGCAGGTTCCTGGTCGATTTCAAATGTCGGGATGAAACCAGTGACCGGCTATGTCGATTCCGTCAAGCCGAATCGATACCTCTATAAAATGAGGTTGACTCATTGACGGACCGGGCGAAGGACACTTTGCCATCCATCTGTTTTGCCAATGACTGAAACCGGAAGACAGGCTAAAGCCTGAACTCCAACCGAACAACGAAAACTGAAAACCTGCCCATTGGACATCGCAATGCTCGCTGAACAAATTCCTGCTGCCGTTGCCGATCCGCGACAAGCGTTTCAACAATTGAAGACGCGACTGCACCGGCAAATGGTCGATGCCATCGATCTTTCAAAGGCCGGGCAGTTACCCGAGCGTGAACTTCGCGCACAATTGCGTGCGTTGGCCAGTCACCTCTGTACGCAGCAGTCGGCGAACGTCTCGGCCGACGATCGCGAAGGAATGGTTCGCGAGATCATGGACGAAATCTACGGATTTGGTCCGATCGAAGCTCTGATGCAGGATCCTGATGTCAGCGACGTGCTGGTCAACGGCCCTGACTGCGTCTTTATCGAACGGAACGGGATTCTCGAGCGGACCGAAGTTCGTTTCGCTAACGACGAACATCTGCTGCACTTTATCCAGCGACTGGTCGGTCGAGCAGGTCGGCGAATCGATGAAGTCTCTCCGATGGTTGATGCGAAATTGCCGGATGGCTCGCGATTGAATGCCGTCATACCTCCACTCGCACTGCGTGGCCCGACGGTTTCAATTCGCCGGTTCAAGTCCAAGGGGATCGCGCTGGAAGACATGGTCCGGTTGGGAACACTCACCGCCGAAATGGCTGATTTCCTGGTCGCCAGCGTTCGCGGCCGCATGAATATCGTCGTCAGCGGCGGGACCGGTGCCGGAAAAACAACCATGCTGAATAACCTCAGCCGGTTCATTCCGGAATCGGAACGAGTCGTGACAATCGAACAGACAGCCGAATTGCAATTGCAGCAGCGCGATGTTGTGGCGCTGGAAACGCGACCACCCAATGTGGAAGGTCGCGGCGAGATCACACAGCGTGATCTGTTGAAAAACAGCCTGCGTATGCGACCCGATCGTATTCTGGTCGGCGAATCGCGCGGTGGCGAAGTTCTGGATATGTTGCAGGCGATGAACACCGGCCACGATGGTTCGATGAGCACCGTCCACGCGAACGACACTCGTGATGCACTCGACCGAATGGAATTGATGATCGCTCTGTCAGGAGTCGAGCTTCCGATGATGGTCGCCCGACAATACATTGCGTCCGCCATTCAGACGCTGGTTCACATCATGCGATTGGCGACGGGTGAGCGAAAAGTCATGCGTATTTCGGAACTGGTCGGATGCAAGGACGGGGCTTATCAGATCGAAGACATCTTCGTTTATCGAATGGCGGGGATTGATGCGAACGGCCGTGCACGCGGTGCGTTCTATGCGACCGGTTATGAACCACAATCGATCAAGCGTCTGGCCAGTCGGGGACAAGACGTTCCTTCAATGTTGTTTTCGGCCCGTGAACTGAATTCAACCCGAGACTACCGACCAGGCACCCGTTAATGCGCTCGTTTAGAGTTCAGGCTATAGCCTGTCTTCGTATTGAATTTCATCCGGTTGCAATAAAACCACCTGACACCCCAAACCTTCCGGATCAATAACGCGTCGCAGTCGCGAATGACATGATTTGATCGAAGACGCCAAGGATCGAGATTATGGTCACCAACGTACAAAAATGGCCAAAAACCAATGAATTTTCAGGTATTCTGAAAGATCGCGAAACGTTCGGAACCGGTCAGAATGACGACGCGGCGGACCAGATCAATTCGTGGTTTGATGACCTGATGTTGCAATCGGGCTTCGAGATTGCGCCATCGATGTTTCTGGCCGTCTGTCTCTGTTCCGGTGTGGCGATTGGCGGGGCAGTGTTGGTATCTCATGAAAACCTGCTGACGACCGCTTTGGGTGCGTTTGTGGGTTTTATGCTGCCGGTATTCATTGCGATGATCGCGAGGATGCGACGACAGGACGCCATGATGCGACAGATTCCTCCGATGCTTGAAGAGCTGGCTCGCGCGGCGAAGACAGGGCGAAGCGTCGAGCAGAGCCTGGAACTGGTCTCGGCAGATACTCCCGCACCACTGGGTGACGAACTGAAACTCGCGGCGGGTCGACTGAAGATGGGCGTTCAATTGAAAGACGCACTTCGCGACCTGCCGCATCGGAC
>JANXOO010001439.1 GCA_025353525.1 Schlesneria sp.
GCGATCCGCATTGATTCGGGTTCGCGAACTGTTGAACGACCAGGGGATTCACGTGATCGGTGCCATCGTCAACGGCGTCCCCGGCAAAGGGGGTCACGAATACGGATATAAATATTACGGAGAATACGCGGGGGAAAAAGCAGGTTCGACAGCAAACAAAACGAAATCCCGATCGTCCGCCGTGGGCGAACTGGTCGAAGTTTGAATCGGACGTCAATGTTTGGTCAAGGCAAAGGCATGTTTGGCGGCGTCCAGCGTGGCGCCGACTTCTGCTTGCGAATGAGCGGCTGAAACGAAGTTTGCTTCAAATTGACTGCATGGAAGATAGATGCCTCGTTCCAGCATCGCGTGGAAATAGCGTGCGAAGGCCACCGTATCGCTCTTCGACGCGTTGGCAAGGTTGCTGACCGTATCGGGATTGAAGAAGAACGTGAACATGCTTCCAACACGCGGAATTGTGTGTGGAATCCCTGCATCGGTCGCCAGCCGCGAAAGCCCGTTGACAAGCGACTTCGTCAATGTTTCCAGTTGCGGATAGGGATTGGTGGCTTTGAGTGTCGAGAGGGTGGCGATTCCGCTCGCCATCGCGACCGGATTGCCAGAGAGAGTTCCCGCCTGATAAACGGGGCCCAGCGGCGATACCACGTTCATGATGTCAGCTCGACCACCATAAGCACCGACGGGCATGCCTCCGCCGATGATCTTGCCCAACGTCGTCAAATCGGGCCGAATCCCGAACAGACTTTGAGCTCCTCCATAGGCAACGCGAAAACCGGTCATGACTTCATCAAAAATCAGCAGCGATCCATGTTGCCGACACTGCGACTGCAACGCCTGCAGGAATTCAGGCGTCGGAATAACGACTCCCATGTTGCCGACGACAGGTTCAAGGATGACTGCTGCGATTTCGGATCCGCGTGCCGCAAACGTCTGTTCAAGTTGCTGCTGGTCGTTGTATTCGAGCACAACGGTATCGGCGGTGCAGCCCGAAGGAATACCGGGACTCGACGGAATTCCCAGGGTTAACGCACCGCTTCCGGCCTTCACCAGCAGACTGTCGACGTGGCCGTGGTAACATCCGGCGAATTTGATAATGACACTTCTGCCAGTGAACCCCCGAGCGACGCGAATGGCACTCATGGTCGCTTCAGTCCCCGAGTTCACCATTCGAACCCGTTCGATCGACGGGACCGCCTCGATAATCAGTTCAGCGAGTTGCGTTTCCAATTCGCACGGTGCACCAAAACTGGTCCCTTTCGCGAGTGCCGCGTGGATCGCATCAATGACCGCCGGGTGTCGGTGTCCAAGGATATGCGGTCCCCACGAACCGATGTAGTCGATGTAGCGATTGCCATCAATGTCGAACAACCACGGCCCTTCTGCCCGATCGATCACAACGGGAGAACCCCCGACCGCACCAAAAGCACGGGCCGGACTGTTGACTCCCCCGGGGATTGACTTCTGAGCTCGAAGAAAGTGTTCCTGGCTTCTCTGTTTTGTGAACGCCATATCGAAGGCCTTTTCTTCAGATTCCAGGACGAGCGGAAAACGCAATTCTTGCGGTACGCGGCAGGGATCGTGCCATTCATAAAGGCGACTGGCAGTGGAAAATTTGCCGGCTAAAAAACGGGGACCCCGGCGCGCCGGGGGTCTTCCTGGAGCCAGACCCCCGTTTTTCTGAATCAACGCATGTCGCACAATCAGAAATCAACGTTCGTCAAACGCCACCGTTCATTGCGGCGACCAGGATTCCCCGCTGTTTCAGTGTGTTTTTTATGACCGGCGATCAACTTCGAAACGAAGGAACGACAATAATTCGTCGCCGAAGGAGACTACT
>JANXOO010001455.1 GCA_025353525.1 Schlesneria sp.
CTTCGAACTCGAAGACGAAGAAACTCGCGATTTGCCGCGGATCGCATTACGTTTCAACCGGCGTGATGCGGCCCGGCTTCGCGAAATGATCGATGTCATCAATCGCGACGAATCATAATCAACAACACCGCAGGCCAAGGCTCGGACGTTCATCCTGACCGATAGAAAGACCGGACGGCAAGTTTCAACACGATACCTGAGTATCACTGCCTACGAGACGGAAACCGGCTCCGGAGGGGCCTCCGTGCGGACGGGTCGTTGCCCCTTGATCCTGGCTGGCCTGGTTTCGCGGTCTTGTGGAATCGCCAGGTTTCGCCGGGTTTTAGGCTTTGTGAATCGGTTCCAGACGTTCCGGAACAGTTTTCCGAAGTCGAGATCAAGTACGCTGGACAGTCGCACGATCGACCACATCGACATTGCAGATGCATGTGGCGAATGACAGATGAATCGTCGCACGAACCGAGGGCGGAACCGGCTTTTGAAATGGTATTCGCCCGGCATGTCAAAAAACGCCGACGCGTAATTGAAACCGAACTGCAGGCATCGGCGAATGATCCAGCTATCGTTCGGCAGTCGCTCGTATCGTACTGCCGGACACAGGCAGAGTGAGACGGATTGAATCCCTTCGTCTCTTAGCCGATTAACCGCCTGATGAATCATGAATGCAACCAACCCACGTGGTGCATCCAGACGATGTCGGTACGTTTCGATCGACCACTGTTTCCCGGAATCAAATGGAAGGCAGATCAGGAAACCTTCGATTCGCCCGTGACCACTATCAGATCGCGCCACAAAAAGGCGTCGACGATCCCAACTCGGCGGATCGACACTGCCATTGAAGAATCTGACTTCCCCGCGTTGTGGCTTCGATGACAGGCATTCGGACGCAATTTGACGAACTTCGTCCATCAATTCTGACCATTCTATGGGCGAATAGTCTTCCGGCCGACACTCCGTCACCACGGCGTCCTGGCGTTTGCAATAGTTAGCCTGTCGCCGAACCCACTCGAATTCATGACCCGACCAGGTCAGATCCTCGAGATCCAGCAGTGGATCTTCACCCCATTTTGTGATCTGAAACCCCTGGTCCCGAAACAGCGGCAACTCTGCTTCGCCGATGTTATAAAACGTGGCGACGTATCGATGCGACTGCAGAAACTCGAAGAATTCGCGCAGCAGCGCCGGGCGGTCTTCCACGGCAGCAAGCAAACCACCCTGGACGTGCACAAATCGACCCAGACGGGCAAACGCGAAGACGCCACTTCGATCGCTCGACCAAACCTGCTGAAGACTACCTTCGGTCGAGAGATAGCTGTCATAGGCCTGACCGTACCGGAACGCCATTTCTTCCAGGCATTCGATCGAGTCCTCGACTTTTGAGCAGGACGACCGGGCGTCAGCAAAAGAGACAGACAGTGCGTCAGCAAAAGGGACAGACGTTGCGTCAGCAAAAGGGACAGACGTTGCGTTCAAGGTCACCGGAACTCCTTGCCGGGGTTTTGAAAAGAATTGCGCCAAGGGCATCCTGCCCAAAGGACTCATCCACAATTCTTTCACATCGAACAAATCCGGTAAACCGGTTTTTTCCGTTTCACAAATCTTTGGTTTCGGGAACGACGTACGGTGCACGGTATTCGCGGGTCAGCATCCGGTTTGCCTCGTCTGACCGTTCTCCGGTGAACCGTTCGATGTCATTTAACTTCAGTTTCGGTCCGAGTGTGATTTTCACCGAATCGGAATCGATGCTGTTACCACGAAGATGTTGCTGGAAGCGGTCGAGAGTCTCGATCGCTTCGTTATCTGTCTGGAAATCCTGTGAGATCTCTTTTACTGATTTGGGACCACCCAGGCGGTACGAAATATTTCCCAAATGGCACAACGCACTGGACAAATGCCCGTCCAGAATATCGGCATTCAGGTCTTCGTGCTTGCGGCTACGAACCGCCGAGATGAAGTTTGCGAAGTGATGCTTGTCACCCCCTCCTCCAAACTTGACGCCCGTCGGCATTCCCTGCCGGTCCACGACGACGCCGCCGCTGTAACTCGGCACAACCAGATTGGCCTCGGATCCGTAGAAGATGACGCCGACTGTCGCATCCATGTAGGGTTCGGTTTTGAGGCCGCGAACTTCAAACACCAGACGTTTCCCCTTGGCAAACTCGTGAATGCAAACCTGAGTATTGGCCGTCTCACCGGCATCCTCGTAGCCCAGGCGTCCGCCATAACTTTGCACAGACTCGCCCAGGTTCATTTCGCCCAGTCCCCATCGGGCAATGTCCATTTGATGAATACCCTGATTCCCCAAATCGCCATTGCCGTAGTCCCAGATCCAGTGCCAATCGTAGTGCAGCTTCTCACGATGAAGCGGCTTGACCACTGC
>JANXOO010001477.1 GCA_025353525.1 Schlesneria sp.
CAGGTTGGGAGGCAAGAGACGCAGTTTTGATGATGGTGAGAATCGTGCAGGTCAATGCGACAACGATCACACCATGACTTCGGCTGAAGCCGCCCGTCATCAGGATACATATCACGTAAATCAGGGATGCAGACCATTCGATCGGCAGCATACAATCGAGCAGAAACGTGAACGCCACCATTAAGAAGGTGACACAGGTGAGCAGCTTCTGTTTCATTAGCAACTTTGTTTTTAACCAGCCGGAAATTATCAGGGAATGGACCTGGGGAAGTCGATGCGAGGCTATCTTCCGACTCGCTCGATCGATTGTCCAGTCCGTCGCGTCAAACATGGGATGCCGAGTCAAAGGATCATATTTGAAGCGCCCTCGGAATTGGAGATCATGAATGACGACACGATGCGTTCTTGGAAGCGGAGCATTTCAGTACGAGGTCATATCACAGAATTGGGGTAACCTTCCGAGTTCGATCGTCTGGGGCGAGACGCACGGAATTGCGGTCGATGCGGCCGGATTCGTTTACGTCGCTCACCGTTCGGATTCGACTGAACCTGTTGACGCTGTCATCGTTTTCGACGATCAGGGGACATTTGTCCGGTCGTTCGGATCAGCTCTGGGTGAAAACTACCACGCCGGAGGCCATGGGATCGACGTTCGGAAAGAAGGAAATGAGGAATTTCTGTACCTCTGTTCAATCCGAATCGGTCTCGTCACCAAAACGACTCTGACGGGTGAAATCGTCTGGCAAATGACGAGGCCGATGGAATCAGGCAAATACGATGATCCGAAAACTCCGTTCAGCCCGACCAATATCGCCTTCGCTCCTGATGGCGGATTTTACATTGCTGACGGATATGGTTCGCACTGGATTCACCAGTTCGATTCCAGTGCAAACTGGATTCGGACATTCGGGGGGTTCGGGACCGGAACCGGGCAGTTCAAGACTCCGCATGGTCTTTGGGTGGATAACCGTCCCGGCCGAACTCCGTCGCTCGTCGTCGCCGACCGGGGAAACGGGCGGTTGCAATATATGACGCTGGACGGAAAACACCTCGGATTTGTCACGGAAAATTCCGAAGCCGGTTTCGAGCTGACATCCGACCTTGCCGTGTTGAAGTCACCGGTCAGCTTTCCCGCGCACTTCGATATCAGGGGTGACATTATGGTTGTACCGGATCTTCATTCCCGTCTGACACTGTTTGACGGACAGAATCGGGTGATCGCTCATCTGGGAGATGACGCCGAATGGACGCGACGTGTTCTTGGGGACGGAACGTTTCCTGTGCGCGGCGATCGTTCACAGTGGCGACCAGGTCGATTTATCCATCCGCACGACGCATGTTTCGATCGCGCAGGAAATCTGTTTGTCGCAGAATGGGTTCCGTCCGGCCGGTTGAGTTTTCTTCGACATGTGAGCTGAATTGATTGTCGCTGCGATCGTGGTCGATCAACCAGAGATTCCGAAAATGGACCGGGTTTCCATGGTTCTGCAACAGGATTGGCAACGGATTCGGACCTTCGATGCTACCTCCACCGGTCTTGTTATCCAGTTCCAGCCGATTGTGGATCAGAATTCCGTTGTGCCTGACAGTGATTCGGGCCTTGCACGTTCGCTGTCCGTCTTTCGAGAACCGCGGTGCATTGAAATCAATGTCATAAGTCTGCCACCGGAGAGGTGGAAAACACATATTCAAATCCGGAGCCTTGAACTTGTAGAGTGAACCGCAATCATTGAATTGGGGATCCAGGCCAAATGAATCGAGAACCTGAACCTCGTACCGCTTCTGCAGGTAGAAACCGCTATTCCCCCGATTCTGTCCCCGGGCAAAAGGCAACCAGGGAGTACGAAATTCTGCGTGCAACGTAAAGTTCTGGTACGCCTCTTTGGTCTCGCATCCGATTTCGAGCAGGCCATCGTCAGTCACTTTGGCATTCAGCAGGCGATCGGTATTTTTCCCATCGAACAATACGATCGCATTGGAAGGTGGCCGGGCACCCTGTCTGGCACTCAATCGTTTGACCGGTTGCAGAAAACCAAGCCGCACTCCTTCAGAACTTCTGACAACGGCAGCGAAGCCCTGTTGCAATATGACGACCAGATTCTCGCCTCCGAGTACCACTTGTTCGCCGGATCGTGCTCCGGTCAGCGTGTAGTGAACCAGCCCGTCATAACCGTTTCCGGGCAAACCGCCCCGATAGACGTTCGCCTGGAAACGGCCTTCGCCATTCGCTACCACCTGCACTCCGACAAGACGGCAACATCCGGCAAGTCTGATTGAACCTGCATATTCCCCCTGAATGTGGAAGTCAGGATCTGACAGGGAAATATCCGTGATTGGTCTCTGATCGGGGGGGGCTTGTGCGACGAGCGGTGATGCCGCAGCACCGGTTGCAATGAGTATGATAAGTGCTCGAAGAGTCAAATTTCCGGAGTTTATGAGACGGTTGATACCGATTGAAGACAGCCTGAAGGCTGAACTCCAACCAGGATCGCACTTTTTGATCGGCCCGGCTTTGGGACGATTGTACATTTTGCGGCTCATAGAGTTCCCGTTTTGCTTGATGCAGAAGTCGTTACGACTCGATACGGTTTCTTTGGAATGCAGCAACCAATGACGCGTCGGCAACGCTTTCACAGCCTTCCATTCGCGCCACCAGTAATCCTTGTAAATCGACGAATTCGACCGTGCAACGTATCAACTGATCGGTTGATTCGAGCATTCTGGCGACAATCCGAACTCCGTTTTTAGGGAATGTGCGACGGAACTGCCGATAGTGTGTGACAGCACAGGGAAGGCACGGTTTCCCCCGCAATTCCTGTGACCACAAGATCACGGCTTGCAGCGCGGCATCAATCGCCAACGGGTCGGCCAGCCAGGCGCCTCGTGCCGGTTCCGTCATCCAGGCCCACGGATCGGGAGCCACGCGCGACGTGACTTCGATCCCTTCACTGGAGCACGCTTCGATGGCCTGGATTCCGCGAAACATCGACCCGTGGAACAATCTCGCGTTGTACGCAGACAGTACATCCATCGAGTAGGGATGCGTCGCTACGTGCAGCGTCCGGGACGGTGGAGGCGAATATCCGGCTGAAAGGACAACGGTCCCGCCCGCGTGGAGTATGTCACGTCCTTTTTGTCGGCTCACCAGTTGAACGGGGGTGAAGTAGCGATCTGCGTCTCGAACGGTCTTGCCCGAAAGTACTTTCAGCGCGATACGATCATGCTGCCCCAGACGAACTCCGTTGTAAACGCGAAGATTGTCGAAGCCGCAAAGTTCGAGTCCCGCGTTTCGATGAATGGTACCGTGCGCCAACCATTCGAGGATCATCGCCATGGGCAATACGGCCATTCCGCTCAGAACGTGAGACTCGAGAAACAGGTTCCTGGAGCATTCAAGATTGTGCTCATAGACAACCTTCATGTCTCCGCTACCGTAATGGCTCGAAAAATCGTTCGCAGTTGCCGCGTCCTTCGTTTCAGACGTGGTCGCAGAAGCACCGGGTGATGTCGCCGTAACTGTCGAAGAATTCTCGACGGTCGGTTCAGGATCGGCAAGGACGAGAATTTCCACTGGTCGGCTGGTCGATTGACCGAATTCTCGAACCAGCATTTCCGCTCCTGATTCGAGCGGAATCAGGCCGACCCCTTCGGACGCGAACAGTTTCTTCAATCCCCCCTGAACCATGCCGCCATCCCACGGCCCCCAATTGAATGATGCCACTCGACAATCGGGATAGTGCAACGCGAACTGGCGGGCTTGTTTATTCAGCACTTCGTTGGCAATTGCATAATCCAGTTGACCAATTCGACCGAATCGGGCAGTGTAGGATGAAAACAGACCCAGGACCCGCAATTCGTTGGGATCGACGCAATCCAGGATCGACTTCAGTCCGGCAACTTTCGTCTGGTAGACGCGTTCGAAT
>JANXOO010001489.1 GCA_025353525.1 Schlesneria sp.
CCGCGAAGAAACCCGCGGCGCGAAAACCCGCCGTCACCAGGGGTCGCATCGGGGACACCGCACGTCGACTGCATTTGCGCCGGAGTCTACATGTCCCGTCCCTGCCGGGCTTGCCTCGGTAAAACAAATGATTGGCGACTCGAACCGCAGTCCCGACACCGCTTCGCCACCGCCAAGCTCGCCTCGGTGGAGCGGTGATTGACCGCAACATTGCTACACGGGGTTCGCCAGATTGAAAGTCGTCAATCAAGAGCTGCCGAGAGGTCTTCCTCATCGCGAACCAAAGCCATCGCCGCCACCGCAACAGGCATTTTTTGCCGATTTGAAAATTGGATTTCAACTCGACACATCGGTTCGATCGCAAGTTTGCGGGTGAAATTGCATTTTCGCAATTCCTCATCTCGCGACGACGATATCGCTTTGTAGAGCGGAGCTAAGGAATCATCCGCTCTTTTTTGTTCACTGGCTGACCCGCTAACCCGCCAGCACGATCAAGTGCATTCGTTCAAGGAGGCGAGAATGTCGCTATTCCACGGGTTCGGGTTCCGCGCCGTTTTGTCACTCACATGTTTGACGCTCGGATGCCGCACATCACAACGGGTTTCCGTTTCTGCGACACAGCACAGTCACAACATCGCTTCGTTGAACGCGCAGGTTGGGAGCGAGACTGCGACAAAAGATGACTCCGAACCGGGATTGAAACAAATATCCCATCAAGCAACCGGCGAAATCATCGCGACGGAATTGCTGAATGGTGACGATCCCTTTAGGGGGATGGTAGAGCTTCCCCTGGAACTCTTGATTTCTGCGGTTCAGGATCGCAATCCCTCAATGCAGGTGGCACAGGCCGCCTGGGCGGCTGCGGTTGAACGATACCCTCAAGCCGTGGCCCTCGAAGACCCGTTGCTTCAAACAATGTTCGCCCCTGCATCGTTTGCGTCAAACCAATCCCAGTCGTCGTACTATCTCGGTGCCGCGCAAAAAATCCCCTGGCACGGCAAGCGTGCGTTGAAGGGACAAATGGCGAAGTGGGAGTCTGCTGCGGCGTCATGGGACGCCGAGGAAGTGAAGCTCCGCTTGACCTCTGCATCCCGAATGGCATTTTTCGACTACTACCTTGTACGTCGTGAACTTGAACTGAACGACAAAAACGTCGAAGTCATGCAGGACTTCCGTGGTACGGCAAAAACCAAATATGAAGCTAACCAGGTTTCGCAACAAGATCTTTCCGCAGCCGATCTGGAACTCGCCAAACTGAAACAGCAGAGATTGGAGCTGAAACAGGCCGAACGCACAGCAGTGGCTCGGATCAATACGCTACTCCATCGGCGACCGGACCGTTCTCTGCCCGATCCGCCACAGCTTCTGGC